>VGZO01000054.1 GCA_016872555.1 Planctomycetota bacterium | reverse complement strand
TCCTCATGGAGTGGCGAGTCGCTTGAAGTGGCGCCAACCGAAATCAAGCGATTCGTCGGGGATTTCGAGTTTTTTTATGCGCTCAGCGCGAATCGCGCAAGTCCAAATTCGCTTGGATAAGGTCTAGCGCGGCCCCGGGCACGCGTGCGGCGTTCAGCGGGGGCGGCGGATGGCCGTTCAGTCTGCATCCGGCAGCACGCGGCGCATGAAGGCGTCGAACAGCGGCACGGTGAATGCCGTGTCGCCGTGTGCGGGGCTGTAGATCATCCCCTTCCTGATCAGGTTGGAGCGCGTGGGAGCGACGTTCTCCACGCTCCGTGCCAGCACCGCGGCGATGTCACCCGAGCGGTGCGGGCCGGGTCCGAGCGCCGCCATCGCCCGTAGATACCGTTTCTCCGCGGGAGTCAGCCGATCGAGACGGACACGGAAGAAACTCGCGTCGAGCTCCGCCAGGGCGCTGGCCGTCGCCGTCACAACGTCGGGCCTTCGCACCGAGCTGGTCGTCGCGACGTTCCACGAATGCTTTCCCCATTCTTGGAGGAAATAAGGATAGCTGTCGGTCTGTCGGAGGATCTCGTCGACCGCGTCGTCGTCGAAATCCGCTCCCGCGCGACGCGCTGGTACGACGATCGCGAGGGTCGCCGCGACACGGTCGAGCGGCCCGATCGCCGAGAACTCGAAAAGCCTCTCGGCGTATGACTTGGCTTTTCCGAGCTGCCCGACGAGTTGCGGGAGACCGGCGCCGACGAGTGTCACCGGAAGCCGCATCTGGGCGCAGCGGTGGAGCGCCGAAATCAAGGCGGCGAGCTCGGCCTCCTCGACATATTGCATTTCGTCGATGAACAGGACGAGGACCGTGTTCTTTTCTTTTGCGGCCTCCCCGACCGCCTGGAGGAGGGAGACGAGGTCGGCGCCAAGGTCGCCGCTGTCGGCGACGCCCGGTTCGATGCCGAGATCGAGACCAAACTCGACGTCGTGGTACCGGATCTTCATCCCCTGCACGAATCCGCCAAGTGCTCGCAACGCTCGCTTGGCGCGGTCGCCTGCGGCGGCCATGCGATCAAGCTTGAGGAGCGCGACGCGGAGATTCGGGATCAGGAGCGCCGGAAGCGAGCGCCGCTCAGGGGCTTCAAGAAGCACGGCCGGGATCCCCTTCGCCTCGGCGTCGAGATGCATGCGATTGAGGAGGACGGTCTTGCCGACGCCGCGCAGGCCGACGAGCATCAGGCTCTTCGACGACAGTCCGTTGCGCATCCGGTCCAGCGCGATCGATGCCTTCTCGATGACGGCATCGCGCCCGGCGAGCTCCGGCGGCGGATTGCCCGCTCCAGGGGCGAACGGGTTCGTGCGCGGGTCCATCAAAGGGCCATGGATTTCGTGAGTTATGGAGAACTTATGTGGTCTTATCGGAAAACACTAAGTCAATATAAGATGTGTCGAAACGACCGTCAATTCGGCGGTCTCGCGGGAATGCACGCAGAAATCAATAGACGGACCGGTCGTCGGCGGCGTGAGCGGGGTAGCGAGCGGACGTCGCTGGAGACGCCGAAGCTGCCACCCGGCTGCCGACACCGCTCCGCCGAGCGGTAGGCTGCCTCGCATGAGCACACCGGCAACCACTCCCGATGCCGCCGCAACGCCGCCAGAAGTCGAGGCGTTCATCGACCGATGGGGGCCGAGCGGCGGCGGTGAACGGGCAAACTACCAGCTGTTTCTGTCCGAGCTGTGCGACGTGATCGGGGTCCCGCGGCCCGATCCGAGCAAAGCCGATGACGCGGCGAATACCTACGTCTTCGACAAGGTGGTGAAATTCGCCGCTGCCGACGGCGCCGCGTCCAACGGCTTCATCGATCTCTACCGGCGCGGTGCGTTTGTCTGCGAGACGAAGCAGGGGGTGGAGAAGCAGAAGGCCGATGCCCTGTCTCTTGCCGCTCCGTCCGCCCCGAAGCCGCGGCGCAAGACCGGCACGAGCGTCCGCGGCACCATCGGCTGGGACGACTCGATGATCGCCGCGCGGGGCCAGGCAGAGAGCTATGTCAGGGCGCTGGCCGACGACAACCCGCCATTTCTCCTCGTCGTCGACATCGGCCACTCCTTCGAGCTGTACGCCGATTTCTCGCGGCTCGGCAAGGTCTACGCGGCATTTCCCGACGCTCGATCCCATCGCTTCAAGCTCGAGTCGCTCAGGGACGCCGCCATCCGGGAGCGCCTCCGCGGCGTCTGGCTGGATCCGCTGTCCCTCGATCCATCGCGCCGCGCGGCGAAGGTGACGCGCGAGATCGCCGGCCGGATCGCCGTTCTCGCAAAACGCCTTGAAACCAAGGGGCACGATCCCGAGAGCGTGGCGTGGTTCCTGATCCGTTGCCTGTTCACCTTCTTCGCCGAAGACGTGGGCCTGATTGCCAAGGGAGCCTTCACCGAGCTGCTCGGCTCCGTGAAGAGCTCCCCCGACTCGTTCGTGCCGCTGGTGGGAGAGCTGTGGAAAGCGATGGATTCGGGCACGTTTTCCACCGCTCTCCGCAAGAAGATGAAGCGTTTCAACGGCGGCATCTTCCGGGAGCACGAGCCGCTCAAGCTCGATGCCGAGGAGATCGGCTTGCTCGTCGAGGCGGGGGAGTGCGACTGGCAGGACGTGGAACCGGCGATCTTCGGCACCCTCCTCGAGCGGGCGCTCGATCCGCGCGAGCGACACAAGCTCGGTGCCCATTTCACTCCCCGCGCCTACGTCGAGCGGCTCGTCGTGCCGACGATCATCGAGCCGGTCCGTGACGATTGGGAGGCGGCACGCGCCGCAAGCCTCGCCGAGGCGAGCGCGGGCCGGATGAAGGAGGCCGTGGCGGAGGCGCGGAAGTTCATCGAGGGTCTGGGAAGCATTCGCGTCCTCGATCCAGCCTGCGGTACCGGCAACTTCCTCTACGTGTCGATGGTCAAGCTCAAGGAGATCGAGGCCGAGGCCCGCGACTGGCTGGGGCAACTCGGCGAGAAGCAGAGCGACCTCGAGGCGATGGAGCGGACGGTCGACCCGAAGCAGTTTCTGGGCATCGAGATCAATCCCCGCGCCGTCGCGATCGCGGAGGTGGTGCTGTGGATTGGCTGGCTCCAGTGGCACCTGCGCGCGAAGGTGTCTCCCAACAGCTTCTCGGAGCCGATCCTCCACGCCTACGGCAACATCGAATGCCGCGACGCGCTGCTGGAATACGACAGGAAGGAGCTCGTCCGCGACGAGGCCGGCAAGCCGGTGACGCGCTGGGACGGCGTGACGATGAAGAAGCATCCCGTGACCGGCGAGGACGTGCCCGACGAGACGGCGACGGTGGCGGTCGAACGGTTCGTGAATCCGCGGAAGGCGGCATGGCCTGAGTGCGATTTTATTGTCGGGAATCCGCCGTTTTTGGGCTCGGGGCGAATGCGGCAGAGGTTCGGAGAGGGCTATGCCGAAACCCTTCGAAACATCTACAGCGACGTGCCGGACTCAGCCAATTACGTGATGTACTGGTGGGATAAAGCCGCAACTCTACTGAGGGCTGGCGGTGTGCGGCAATTCGGATACATCACAACTAATGCTGTGAGCCAGGTTCAGAACAAGGCGGTAGTGATAAGGCACCTGGCTGCCACAGAGTCCCCGATATCACTTGTAATGGCTATTCCTGATCATCCGTGGGTCGATAGCGAAGACTCCGCAAACGTGCGAATTGCGATGACCGTAGCAGTAGCAGGTGAGGTTGAGGGAGTCGTCTTCGATATTGAGCAAGAGATCGCGAGCGCCGATGATGCCCCAGTTTGCTTCTTCTCAGAGCGACGAGGATGCATTCAGGCGTCACTTGATGTGGGAGGAGCAGCAAAAGAAGTTGCTCGGCTACGGTCTAATCGCGATTTAACCGCGAGAGGGATGTGTATTGTCGGCGGTGGCTTCGTCGTGGCAGAGTCTCAGGCAAAGGCGTTTGAGGTCGCCGAAGGAGCTGTGTCCGCGAGGCTCTTACGGTCGTTCGTTAATGGCAATGATATTACGAAAAAGACCCCGAGGAAACTATGGCTGATCGACTGCCACGGTCATTCGGAACAGGAGGTCCGGGACCGGTGGCCCGCCGTGTACCAGTGGATACTGGATCGAGTTAAGCCAGGGCGAGATCATAACAATGATCCAGCTAGGCGCGCGAAGTGGTGGCTTCTAGGAAGAGCGCACCTGGATGTTCGTCGAATACTGGCGGCAGGCCGCTCGTATCTGGCAACCGTAATGACTGCTAAGCATCGGGTATTTGTTAGAATCGATGGCGATGTAATTCCTGATCAGGGGTTAGTGATTATCGGCTTAAGTGATGACTGTTGGCTTAGTGTGTTGTCTAGCCGCGTGCACCAGCTGTGGTGTCTCCAAATGGGCGGCCTTTTGGAGAGTCGACCGAGGTACAACAACACGGTCTGCTTCGATCCATTTCCATTTCCTGTGATTAGTGAAGAGCAGGGCGGAGTGCTGCGCGACCTGGGCGAAGCCCTCGACGCGCATCGCAAGTCGCAGCAGGCAGCGCATCCCGGGCTGACGATTACCGGGATGTACAACGTCTTGGAGAAGCTGCGGGAAGGCGAGGCGCTGTCCGCCAAGGAGAAGGCGATTCACGACCAAGGGCTGGTGAGCGTGCTCAAGAAGATCCACGACGACATCGACGCGGCCGTCTTCGAGGCCTACGGATGGCCAACGACCCTGTCGGACGAAGAGATCCTCGAGCGGCTGGTCGCACTCAACCACGAGCGGGCGGAGGAGGAGAAGCGAGGAATCATCCGCTGGCTCCGGCCAGACTTCCAACAGGGCGCGATCGGTGGGAAGGGCGGCCAGACGGAGCTCGGGCTTGCCGATCCTGAGGCGGACGTGGAGGAGCTCCCGGAGGACTCCGCGCCCGCGCCTCGCCCAGCCAAGGCGGGGCGCGGAAAGAAGGGGCTTCCTCCGACGGCCCGAAAGCCGGTCCGGCCCGAGTCGAAGACTCCGCCAAGCAAGCGGCCGCAAAGATCCAAGGGCAGGTTTGGTAACGTGGCGCGGACCGCCTGGCCGGCGGAGCTCGCCGAGCAGACGAAGCTCGTGCGCGGCATGCTTGCGGCGGTGAGCGACACCGTGACGGCGCACGATCTTGCCAGGTTTTTTGACGGAGCCAAACCGACCCGGATCGCGGAGATCCTCGACACCCTGGTGGCCCTGGGACATGCCCGGAAGGCAGAAATGAGCTATTCGGCGGTATGACTGCTGCAAAGCAATCGCTTGAATGGGTGGGCGGGAGAAACGACGAACGCCATTGACTTTTTAGGCATCGCTATCGCGTGGAGCTCTATCCGCACGTCCCGGCGCTCGGCAGAGGGTGCGGCATCCGCGATCGGCACGGTAACGAGCTCGAGTTTCCCTCCGCGTTCCGCCAATCGCGGCGCGACGGATCGCCGCGAGGGATCGTGAAATTGCTCGAAGGAGGCGATCGATGATCCACAACGACAAGGAATACCGAGAAGCCGTCGATCGGCTGGCTGAGGAACAAACCCGCCTCGCGGGGTATCGGGCACGATTGAGGGACGAGGGACTTTCCACGGAGTCGATCAAACGGGTCGTCGATCCCATGGAGTCATTCCACCTCCAGTTGAGGGAGGAGGTTGATAGCTACGAGAGACTGAAGCGGCAGGAGTTCGAAGAGATTGACAACTTCCGCGGATTCGGCCACATGCTCATCTCGCTGCGCATCGCGAAAGGGATCACACAGCGGGAGTTGGCCAAACGCCACGGGGTGCACGAGTCGCAGGTTTCGCGCGACGAGCGGAACGAGTATCATGGCATTTTGCTCGAACGGGCGGTGAAGGTCCTCGAGTCGCTCCAGGTGCGCGTGCGGACCCGGGTGGAGATCGATTTGGAGCCACGCGATGTTGCGACAGCGTGAGCTGCGATCCCGGGCGACGACCGGCCGCCGCTTGGCGACGAGGCGTCGCGCGGGGTGGCACCCAGCCCTGCTGCATCCCCGCGGAAACCGCTGATTTGTTGACGCCCCTCCGGCGGCTCCCGACAATCTAAGGTTTCGTCCGTCGTGCCGCTGCCGGACCGCCGTCGTGCGGTCGACCCTCCGCCCCATTCGCCCGTCCCCAGGAGCCTCCCCGTGAACTTCGTCGAACAGGATGATCCCGAAGTCTGGGCCGCGATCTCCGCCGAGCAGACCCGGCAGGCCGAGGGCCTGGAGATGATCGCCAGCGAAAACTTCACCAGCCCCGCCGTGATGCAGGCCGTGGGCAGCGTGCTGACCAACAAATACGCCGAAGGCTATCCGGGCCATCGCTATTACGGCGGCTGCGAATTCGTCGACAAGGTCGAGGACCTGGCGCGGCAGCGGCTCAAGAGCCTGTATGGGGCCGAGCATGTCAACGTCCAGCCCCACTCCGGCAGCCAGGCCAACGCCGCCGTCTACATGACCGCGATCCAGCCGGGCGACACCGTCCTCGCCTTCGACCTCGCCCACGGCGGCCACCTCACCCACGGCATGAAGCTCAACGCCTCGGGGGTTCTGTACCGGTTCGTCCATTACGGCGTCCGCGCCACCGACCATCGCCTCGACTTCGACCAGGTCGCCCGGCTCGCCCGCGAACACAAGCCGAAGCTGATCGTGGCCGGCGCCAGCGCCTACCCGCGCGAGATTCCCCACGGCACGTTCGCCGAGATCGCCCGCGAGGTCGGCGCGAAGCTGATGGTCGACATGGCTCACTACGCCGGGCTCGTCGCCGCCGGGATCCACGACAACCCCGTGCCGGTCGCCGACTTCGTCACCAGCACCACCCACAAGACGCTCCGCGGGCCGCGCGGCGGGATCGCGATGTGCCGCGCCGCCGACGGCAAGGCGCTCGACCGTTCGGTATTTCCCGGGCAGCAGGGGGGGCCGCTGATGCACGTCATCGCCGGCAAGGCGGTGGCGTTCGGCGAGGCGCTGCGCCCCGACTTCAAGGCCTACGCCCGGCAGGTCGTGGCCAACGCCCGGGCGCTCGCCGAGGCGCTCGCGGGCGGCGGCGTGCGGCTCGTGAGCGGCGGCACCGACAACCACCTGATGCTCGTCGACGTCACGCCGCTTTCGATCGGCGGCAAGCTCGCCGAGGAGACGCTCGACCGCTGCGGGATCACCTGCAACAAGAACATGATCCCGTTCGACGAGCGCAAGCCGATGGATCCCTCCGGCATCCGCCTCGGCACCCCGGCACTCACGACCCGCGGGATGGGAGCCGACGAGATGCGGCGGATCGCCGCCTGGATCCTCCGGGCGCTGCGCGAGCATGGCGATCCGCGGGCGATCGCCGCGATCCGGGCCGCCGTGACGGAACTGGCCGAGCAGTTTCCCGTGCCCGCGGCCCGGCTCGGCCAGCCCGAGGCGGTGGCTGGATGAGCTCGCCGGGTGGGGAACGCTCGGTCGGTGGCCGGCCGACGGTGCGGATCGGCCTGGTGCAGGCGGCGTGTTCGCCTGACCGCGAGGCCAACGTCACCCAGGCCCTCGACGGCATCGCCGCCGCGGCATCGCAGGGGGCGGAGGTCGTCTGCCTGCAGGAATTGTTCGCCGGCCACTATCCCTGCCAAGACGAGGACCACGACCGCTTCGCCGAGGCCGAGGGAGTTCCCGGGCCGCTCACGCAGCGCCTCGCCGCTGCGGCCCGCGCGCACCGCGTCGTCGTCGTCGGGAGCGTGTTCGAGCGGCGCACGCCGGGGCTGTTCCACAACACCGCCGTGATCTTCGAGAGCGACGGCTCGGTCCGCGGCACCTACCGGAAGATGCACATCCCCGACGATCCCCATTACTACGAGAAGTTCTATTTCGCGCCGGGCGACACCGGCTTCATGAGCGTGCCGACGAGCAAGCTGGCGGTGGGGCCGCTGGTCTGCTGGGACCAGTGGTACCCCGAAGCGGCGCGGTTGACGGCGCTCGCCGGCGCCGACGCGCTCTTCTACCCGACGGCGATCGGCTGGCTCGACGGCGAGGAATCGCTGCACGGCGAGCAGTACGAGTCGTGGGATACGATGCTCAGGAGCCACGCGATCGCCAACGGGACGTTTGTCGTCGCGGTCAACCGGACCGGCCGGGAGGGGAACCTGCGCTTCTGGGGGGCGAGCGTGGTCTACGCCCCCAACGGCGCGTGCCTCGCCAAAGCGTCCCACGACCGCCCGGAGACGTTCGTCGTCGACTGCGATCTGGGGCGGATCGAATGGTCGCGGACGCGTTGGCCGTTCTTCCGCGATCGCCGGATCGACGCCTACGGTGGCCTGACGGCGCGGTGGGGGCACTGACGCCATGGCCACCCGCGCGCGAGAGCCGGCGACCGGCCGGGGCGGGGAGGGTGTGGCCGCACTCGGCTACCGACTCCCCGCCGAATGGGAGCCTCAGCAGGCGGTCTGGATGGCCTGGCCGCACCGCTGGGCGACGTGGGTCGGCGACGTGGAGCCGGTGCCGGCGGCGTTCGCGCGGTTGGTGCGATTGATCGCGCGCTTTGTGCCGGTGCGCGTGCTCGCCGCCGGCACCGTCCTCGACACCGCGCGGCGGTGGCTCGCCGGCGCCGCCGACGTGACGCTCGTCGATGTCGCGGCCGAGGAACCGTGGCTCCGCGATTCGGGCCCGGTGTGGCTGTCGGCGCACGCGGCGGGCAGCCCGGCGGCGGCCGTCTGCTGGGGCTGGAACGCCTGGGGCGGCCGCTACGCTCCCTGGGAGATCGATGCCCGCGTCGGCCGGGCGATCGCGACCCGTGCCGGGCGGCGCGTGTTCACCGGACCGATGGTCCTCGAGGGAGGAGCGCTCGAGACCGACGGCGAGGGAACGCTGTTGGTCAATCACCGCTGCATCGAGGACGAACGCCGTAACCCGGGCCGGTCGCGTGCCGAACTGGAAGCGACGCTGCGCCATTTCCTCGGCATCGACACGGTCGTCTGGATCGGCGGAGATCTGGCCGGCGACGACACCGACGGCCACGTCGACCAGCTGGCGCGGTTCGTCGCCCCCGGGCGCGTGCTCGCCGCCCGGCAACCCGATCGCGGTGATCCCAACCACGCGTCGCTGGCCGGGAATCTCGGGCTCCTCGCCGCCTCCCACGACGCCCGCGGCCGGAAGCTCGAGGTGATCCCCGTCGACATCCCCGCCCACTTCGGCCATGCCGGCACGCAACTGCCGGCCAGCCACCTCAATTACCTCGTCTGCAACGACGCCGTGATCGTGCCGGTGTTCGGCGGCCCGACCGACGAGCCGGCCCTGCGGACGATTGCCGAATGTTTCCCGGGCCGGCGCGTCGAGCCCTGCCCGGCCGACGTCCTCGTCCGCGGCCGCGGTGCGATCCACTGCCTGACCTGCAACGAGCCGGCCTGAGACGGAACCGTGAAGCCCGGCTGTCACGCCCGGGCGACGGCTCCTCTCCACTGTCTCACGAGCAGCTCGAGCCAGCCGAAGGTCCCCCTGGCCGCTCCGAGCCGCTGCCGAGCTAGAAGCGGCGCGGTTTGCGGAAACCGGGTAAGCTCCCGGCCGGCGACTGCTCTTGTCGCGTCGCCCGTCAGCGGACACGATTCTGGCGATCACCCTCCGCCAGAGGTTCGGCAGAGCGTGAGCCCTCGCGGAGCCCTGACGATGGAACAGCTCGCCGCCGCGCTGAAGGGATTGCTGTCGCTGCTCGGTCGCCTCTGCCTGGCGGCGGTGTTCGTGGCGAGCCTGGTGGGCAGCAAGATCCCGCAGTTCCAGCAGACAACCGAGCTGATGGCGTCCGAGGGGGTGCCGAATCCCAAGCTGGCGCTGGCCGGCGCGATCTTCATCCTCGCCATCGGTGGCCTGTCGATGATCCTCGGGGCGTGGACGCGAATCGGTGCGTTCTGCCTGCTGGTGTTCCTCGTGGCGGCGACCTGGTACTTCCACGATTTCTGGAACATGGCCGACCCGACCCAGCGGCAACTGCAGACGATCCAGTTCATGAAGAACGTCGCCATCGCCGGCGGCCTGCTGGCACTGCTCGCGTTTGGCGGCGGCTCGTGGAGCGTGGATGGTTGGATCGGCCGCAAGCGCGCCGAGGTCGAGTCGGGCGGCGGCACGCCGGCCGCCAAGCCGCGCGTGCCGGTCAAGCCGTCCCCGCAGGCGGCCTGATCGCCCGGCGCGGCCGATGTTTTGGCGTCCCGCGCGGCGATTGCCGCCGGTGTCGGCCCCGCGGTAGCCTCGGCACCCTGCGTGGCCGCCGCGGCCGCGGTCCGACCCTGTCGTGCACCGGGAGAGCGTTCATGCCGACCGTGCCACCGCTTCGCTTGCTCTGTCTGCTCGCCGCCGTGGTGGCGACAGACGCGATCGCCATCGCCGCCGAGCCGGCCCCCACCGCGCCAGGAACCGCCGCCATGCCCGCCGTCGCCCAGGCTCCGTTCGGCACGCTCCCCGACGGCCGCGCGGCGACGCTGTACACGCTCCGGGTGCCGGGGGGCTGGCAGGCGACGATCACCGATTACGGTGCGATCCTCACGGGGTTCCACGTGCCGTCGCGCGACGCCGGGGGCACGCCGGTCGACGTCGTCCTCGGGTTCGACAGCGTCGACGGATACGTCAAGGGCCATCCCTACTTCGGCGCCACCGTCGGCCGCGTCGGCAATCGGATCGCCGCCGGACGGTTCACGCTCGACGGCAATGACTACACGCTCGCGACCAACAACGGCCCCAATCACCTCCACGGCGGGGCCGTCGGGTTCGACAAGCTGCTGTGGCGAGGAACGCCCGAGCCGGACGATGCCCGGGGCCCGAGCGTGCGCTTCGACCTGATCTCACCGGCCGGCGACGAGGGCTATCCCGGTCGCCTCGCCGCCACCTGCCGCTACACGCTCACCCCGACCGGCGAGTTGCGCGTCGAGATGACGGCGACGACCGATGCCCCGACGATCGTCAACCTCGTCCACCACAGCTATTGGAACCTCGCCGGCCACGGGTCAGGCGACGTCGGCAGCCACGACCTCGCGGTCGTCGCCGATTCCTACCTGCCGGTCGATGCCGGCAGCATCCCGACCGGCCTTTTCGCGGCGGTGGCGGGGACTCCCTTCGACCTCCGTCCCGAGCGGCAGCCGGTGCCCCTCGGCACGGCGATCGCCGCCCTGCCGGCGGCGGGCTCCGACCCAGGTGGGATCGACCACAATTTCGTCGTCCGCGGCTGGCAACCCGACGGCCAGCTCCGGCCGGTGGCGGTGCTCGTCGACCCGGCCAGCGGCCGGCGGATGGAGCTGTTCGCCGACCAGCCGGGGGTCCAGGTCTACACCGGCAACTACCTCGACGGCACGGTCACCGGCAAGGGCGGGGCGGTCTACGGAAAGCACGGCGGCGTCTGCCTCGAGACGCAGAAATACCCCGACGCGATCCACCACGCCGGCGATCCGCGCTGGCCGTCGCCGCGGCTCGACCCCGGCCAGACCTACCGGCACGTCATGATCCACCGCTTCACCCCCTGACGACCGATCGCCGAGCCGCCCGGCCCCGGTGCCGCGGGCCCGTGCATTCATCTCCCCGGATCCACCATGGTTTTCCCGATCGCCGACGACAACTCCGACCGCCGCACGTTTCCGTTCGTGTCGGTGGCGGTGATCGCGATCAACGTCTTCGTGTTCGTCGTCCTCCAGCAGGGGTTCCGCCCCGAGGGGGTCAACGAGCAGTTCACGCTCGCCTGGTGCCAGGTGCCGGCGGAGATCATCTCAGGGCAGGACGTCGTCACCGAACCGGAGATCCGTGCGATCCGCACGCCGGCGGGGATCGAGCAGGTGACCGTCCCCGGGCTGCAGCCGACGCCGGTGCCGGTGTGGATGACGCTGCTGACGGCGATCTTCATGCACGGCAGCGTGATGCACCTGCTGGGGAACATGTGGTTCCTGTGGATCTTCGGCGACAACGTCGAGGACGACATGGGCCATGCCCGCTACCTGCTCTTTTATCTGGCGACGGGGGTGATCGCGTCGCTGGCATTCGTCGCCTTCAACGCCCGCGGCGAGGCATCGCTGACGCCCTGCCTGGGGGCCAGCGGGGCGATCTCCGGCGTGCTCGGGGCGTATCTCGTGCTCCATCCGCAGCGGCGCGTGAGCGTGATCGCGCTGCGGATGATGATCGACGTGCCGGGCTACGTGGCGGTCGGGATCTGGTTCGCGTTCCAGGTGATCAGCGGCCTGTTCGACTCCAGCGGCAGTGGTGGCGTCGCCTATTCGGCGCACGTCGCCGGGTTCATCGCCGGCCTGGTGCTGGCCAAGCCGATGAGCCTCGGCGATGTCCGCGCCGAGGCCGACCCGCTGGTCGTCATGCGGCGGCGGATCCCCTGATGCTTCGTGGAAGTGACCTCCACGGCCTGCGTCCCCCGGATCCGACGCCGCCGCGCCGGCGGCCGGGTCACCGGCGCCGTGCGCGGCCGGCCCAGCTCCGCGCGAGTGCCACCAGATCGGTGTCGGCGCCGTCGCCGGCGAAGAATTCGCGCTCGATGCGGGCGATCGATTCGGCCAGTTCGCCCCGCGCCCGGCGATCGAGACCGTCGTGGGCCTCGATGTCGCGGAGCAACTGGATGACGGCGAACGGTGTCGCCGGATCGGGCACGGTGAAGCCGCGCGGGACGACCCGCGGCCGGTTTCTCCACTCCCGCAGCGCGAGCACCAGACCGGCGAGCACCGCCGCGGCGACGGCGCCGGGAACGAGCCAGCGCGTCAGCGACGATCCGGCGCGGACGACCGGCCCGCGCAGGTCGATCGTCTCGGCGGCGGCGACCAGATCGGCGTCGGCGTAGCGCTGGCGGACGTGCTCGGCCGTCGCGACGCGCGGAACCGGGAAGGTGAAGCTCGTCGCCCCGTCCGCACCGCGCTCGAGTGTCACCGACCAGGTGCGCTCCGAGACGACGGCGGGCGTCGGCGCGTCGGCCTCGAAGCGGGACACCCCGGGGAGCGAGTCGGTGACGCCGGCGACCGTGAACCCGGGCACGGCCGGATCGAGGATCGTCTCCAGGTCGGGCACGAGGCCGCGCGCCGTCGCCCGGATCTCGAGGCCGAGCTTCCCCTCCGCGGCGCGGCGCTCGTCGAGGATTTGGGTCACGGCGAGATTTTCCCAGGGGCGCGGCGGGGGCGCCGTGTCGCGGGCGTCGAGGAGCGTGGGCCGGCTCTCGATCGGCAACACGACGTACCCCGACGAATCGAGGAAGTCGAGATCGAGCCGCAGCGGCGGGAGGCGGTCGATCTTCGGGTCCTTGGCCGACAGCAGCAGGTAGGCGTAGGGGGTCCGGCGCCAGCCGTATTCGGTGTCGGAGCGGCTCTGCACCTTTTCCGATTCGAAGGTCACGCTGCGGACGTCGAAGCTCTCGCCGAGCGTCGCGCGGACGGTGCGCTCGAAGGCGTCGCGATAGTCCTGGAGCGGTCGGCCGTAGTTGAAAAACATCATCCCGCCTGCCTTCTGATTCTGCAGGTAGCGGCCGAAGCCCCCCGCCTCGCGCTCGATCTCGCGCGTGTGCCGGAGGCTGACGAGGACGCCGAACGGCCGGCCGTGGCCGACCCGGTCGGGCCCGTCGATGTCGGCACGGAGCTCGATCTCGCGGACGAGGTCGCCGTAGTAGTCGACCACCTGCCGCGCCTCGCGCGCCCGGGGATGGTCGCCGGCCACGGCCAGCCCGGCCGCCGTGACCCGGTATTTCACCGCCGGGTTGAGCTTGCCGATCCGGCCCACGATCCCGGTGGCGAGCCGCTCCCGGTGCCAGTCGCGCTGCTCGGCGGGGAGCCGGTCGACGATCGCCCGGATCCGCTCCGGCTCGCCGGCGACCGCCAGCGTGGTCTCGTCGATCCGCCCCGGATCGCAGGCACCGCTGGCGGCCAACAGCCAGGTCTCGAACGGACCGACCGTCCAGTCGTCGCGCGGCAGCGAGAGGCTGGCGGTGGCGTAGGCCTCCGCGGCGGCGGCGAAGCCGTCGAGCGCGTCGCGGCGCCGCGCGGTGAATTCGGGTGTCTCGGCGAGCTTGCGGCGGAAGTCGTTTTCGTCGTGGGCCAGCGCCGCGGCGACCGTCGCCAGCGCCCAATGGTCGCCACGGGCGCGGGCCTCGGCCACGAACCGGCGCGCGGTGTCGTAGCCGGCGAGGACCTCGCGCTTGATGTCGGCCTCGCGGCGCTTGGTCTGTTCCTGCTCCTGGACACTCGGTCGTTGCCAACTGCCGCCGAGGTTCGAGCGCATCGTCGCCGCCAGGCCGGCCGCCGCGCGCGGCGTGAGCGCCTCGGGGGGCCCGAACACGCGGCGGATCGCCTCGGGCGAGAAGACCTCGGCGGCGCTGTGGCAGCTGGTGAAGCAGCTGACGAGCCTGAGGTCGTCGACGGGCCCGAGATCGAGGGCCCGGAGCCGGCCGACGAGGCTCTCCAGCTCGGCGAGGTTGCGCTCCTGCATCGAGCGCGACAGGGGGATCCCGCTCTTCGCCTCGTCCATGCCGAAATACCAGAAAAACGGCATCTGCCGGCGCCGCTCGTCGTTGGGATCGTGCGCGAGCTTCCAGCCGTCGAGGATCTCGGGCACGAGTCGCTTGGCGGCGTCGCGGTGGACGGCGGCGAGGCGCTCGACCACGGCCAGCGCTTCCTCCGACCGCCCGGCCTTGGCGAGGGTCACGGCCAGCGCCTTGTCGACCGCGGGCCGCTCGGTGGCGTCGAGGCGGTCGAGCCAGGGATCGGTCGGACGGGTGTCGAGGACATCGGCGAGCTTGATCGGCCACTGCGGCTGCGCCTGGCGGAGCTGCTCGATCTGCTGCTGCTCCCAGTAGAAGACGTTGCCGTAGGGATCGCGGCGGAAGCCGGTGTCGGGCTCGTCGAGCTGGGCCGAGAGGCGCGCCTCCGCCCCCCAGCCGCGGGCCGCGAGGACGAGCGCCTCGTCGAGCCGGTCATCTCCCCCCCGCGCGGTGCCGAGGATCCCGGCGACGATCTCACGCTGCAGCTCGAGCCACTCCCGGCGCTGGTCGACTTCCTGGGGGGCCCGGGAGGGGCCGGTGGCGACGCGGGCGGCGACGAACGCGAGAAGGTCGGTGGCCGCGGCCGGGCGCGCCGCGGAGAGGCCGCCGATCCATTCCCGCGCCACCGACCGGGAGAGCTGCGGGAGCAGCGCCACGGCCCGGCCGACGGCGCGGCGCCGGTCGCCGTCTTCGAGCCCCTCGGCCTCGAGGCTCCGGCGCACAGCCTGCCAGAGCGTGTCGAGCGGCACGCCGCGCGGGTCACGCGTCCGGGCCACCTCCAGGCTCCGCACCCAGAGATCGACGCCGTCGGCATCGCGCGCGGCGAGGCACTCGTCGAGCGACGGCAGGAACGGCCCGACCAGGTCGGCCCTCCCCGCGGCGGCGAGCAGCGTCGCCGCCTGCGGGCGCGACAGCCGGGGGCCGCCGGCGAGTGGCGTCAGCACTCCCGCCAGGTCACCGCCGTCGATCCCCGTGGCGAGCACGTGGGCGGCGATCTGCCCGAGGATCTCCAGACGCTTGCCGTCGTCGTCGGCCAGAGGCACGGGGGCGGCGCCGATCAGGCCGGTGATGTCGGCCAGCGTGATCGCCGGAAGCGGTGGGTCGACGGGCCGCCCCGACGGACCGGGCTCGGCGGGGGGCAGGGTCGCGAACTGCTCGAGGATCCGGTCGTAGCCGGCCTTCGCCTCGGCGGCGGGCAGGCTCTGCAGAAACGCCCCGGCGGCATCCCAGCGCCCCGCCACGACATCGGCGCGAAACGTCGCCAGCCGGCGTTCGAACTCCGCCATCGCCGGGTCTTTGGATGGCGGCGAGTCGCCGTCGGCCTTCTCCGCCGGGGGCGGTCGACGCCGCGCCGACGTGGCGGCCCCGAGCACCTCGTCGACCTTCTCGGCAGGCACGCCGAGCAGGACCACCGCCGGTTGGCGGTCGAACGTCATCTGGCCGAGCTTCGCGATCCGCTCCTGTGCCGTGGCGTCGGCCGCGGCGGCGCTTCCGTCGCCCGGCGCGGCCGGAGCCGCTGCTGCTACCGGAGTGGCCGCGGTCACCGGTGTCGCGGGCACGAGTTGCGCCGCGGGCACCAGTCCGATCGCCGGCACGGTCGTTCCCTGCCAGGCGTCGGCTGCCGGCTGGCCCGAGAACACCAGCGCGAGCACCACGACGGGGATCGCGGCACGCCGCGTCGGAGATGTGGCAGATGAGATCACTCGCGCCATGTCGTCGACTCCCCGCGGTGCTGCCACCTGCCGTCACGAGCCCGATTCGTCGACCGGTGCGCCGCCGCCGGCGCCGCGCGAGTCGCTTGGGGGGCGCGACCCCTTCTTCGCCTTTGACTTGCTCTTGCAATTGCGACACTGGCCCCCTTTGCAGCCACGGCACTGCGGCGGGATCGGGAGCCCCTGGAGCTGTTCGGGGTCGAGCCGCGTCAGCCGGATCACCGCCTCAAGGTTTGCGCCGTGGCGCGCGGCGGCCGTCGCGTCGCCGCGCCGCTCGGCCTCCTCGGCGAGCAGCCGCCAGGTCTGGCGGGCGCTCTCGGCGTGCGGCTCCCACTCGTCGCGCGGCAGCCCCTCGAGGCGCTTGAGCCAGGTGACGAAAAAGTCGCTCGTCGCCAGCGCGTCCTGGGCGTCGGCGACCAGCGCCGGGTCGGCATCCGGCGTGGCGGCAAGTTCGTCGACGAGGGCGTCGAGCTCGCGCGATGCCTCGGCGAGTTGGGCGGCGTCGATCCGTGCCTTGGCCCGTTCGAGCCGCACCCGCATCGCCCGCGCGCCGTCGGCGGCCGGGAGCCGAGACAAGGCCTCGTCGAAGGCGTCGACGGCCGCGGCCGGATCGTCGGCCCGGAGCCGTTCGGCGTCGCGGACGGCCACGGCTGCCCGGTCGCGGGCCCGGCCGTCGACGCCGGGCCCGAGGTGCCACGCGACGGCGACTGCCGGGAGGAGGAGCCACAGGAGGATCACGCCGACTCGCATGCCGAGTCTCCTTGTTTCATCACCCGGGGTCACGACGTCTTGCCGAGCCGGACTACGGTCCCGCAGGGCCGGGACACCGAGAGTAGCGTATCGTCTCGCCTCGCGACCTCCGCACGCCGGGCTGCCAGCCGGTGCCGCACCATTCCAGCAGCGCCGGCAGCAGGGCGAGGATCGCACTGCCGGCCACGGCCAGGGCGATCGCCAACTCACGCAGGCCGAGGCGGTCGAGGAGCCGGGGCTGCGGCACCATTCCCAGGGCGACGAGGGCGTCGGTGGGGACGTGGCGGGCGTTGCCGTCGTGGTACACACCCCCTGCCCGGACGGCGATCTGCCGGAGCGTGCCCGCATCCTGTCGCGACATGTGGCCGTCGATGAACCGCCCTGCCTGGACGTCGCCGACGCCGACCAGCAGCATCCCCGACACGCTCGGCGGCATCCGTGGCAGCCCGGTGGCCGGCACGGTGTCGCCGTCGGTCACGACCAACACGGTTGTGCTCCCCGGCCGCCAATCGCGTGCCATCCGCGCCGCCTCCGTGAGCCCGGCGAACAGGTCGGTCTTGCCGGCGGGAAAGGCGTAGGACAGCGGCAGGTCGTCGAGGATGTTGGCGAGCACCTCGGGATCGCGGCTCTGCTCGACGACGGGCAGCGCGCCGTTGGCCACCGCGACGACGCTCACCCGGTATTGTCCCGCTGGCACGCGCTGCAGCACGCTGCGGACCAGTTCCGCTGCGCGCCGTCGCCGGGGCTCGTCCCCCTTCGGACCGGCGTCGGCCAGCTGCATGCTCGGCGAGACGTCGAGGACCAACAGCAGATGGCGGATCCGCTTCTCCTCGATCGCCTGGCTTCCCCGTGCCGCCGGTGGCAGGAGGAGCAGCGCCGTGAGGCCGAAGGCGGTCGCGGCGGCGGCCAGCGCGCGCAGCGGCGGCGCGGCGGCGGCCCACGCCGCCGGACGCCCGCCGGGGCCGAACGCGAGCATGGCGATCCGGCGCGTGCGCCGGGCATGGAGGAGCTCGGCGCCCGACCAGACGAGCCCCGTGCCGAGCGCCGACCAGGCCGCGGCCAGCGCCGCATCGGCGACGGGGAGGATGGGGATCGCGGGGAGCGTCACCATGGCGTGTACCGGAGGCCGAGGCCCGCCGCCGTCGCCAGGGTGAGCAGCCCGAGGCCTCCGGCCGACCAGGGAACGAAGTCGTCGACGGTCTCCGCGGCGGTCGTCACCATCCGCGTGCGCTGCAAGCCGTCGATCCGCGTGAACACCTCGCGGAGCGTGCCCGGATCGCTCGCCGCGAAGGCGCCGCCACCGGTTCCGCCGGCGATGTCGACGATCTCGGCGGGGATCTCGCCGCCACCGACGTGGATCGTCCACAGCACGACGCGCTTGTCGCGGAGCGCCCTGACGACGCGCGCGGGGTTGTCGCCGTCGAGGTCGCCGCTGTAGCCGTCGGAGATGAGGACGATTGCCCGGTCCCCCTCCTCGCGCCGGTCGAGGACGTCGGCCGCCGCGAGCAGCGCCATGCCGATCTCGGTGCCGCCGAACCACGGGGGCACGCGGTCCGGGCGCATGAAGGGCAGCGCGCAGCGCAGGGCCGAGGTGTCGGTCGTCAACGGCGCCCAGTGGAGCACCGACGAGCCGAAGAAGGTCAGGCCGAAGGCGTCGCCCTCGCGCGCGCCGAGGAATCCCTCGATCGCCTCCATCGCCGCGTCGTAGCAGGTGCCGTCGCCGAACCGGGCCGTCATGCTCCCCGACACATCGACGCAGAACTCGATGTTGGTCAGCACGCGGCGCGTGCGCGGCTGCCCGGTGCGCGTCGGGCCGGCGGCGATCACGATCGCGACGGCCGCCAGCGCCGGCAGGAGCGTCTCGGCGGAGTCCACGAACAGCCGGAGGACCCGTCCGCCGCGCTGCGGCGCGAAGTCGAGCGGAAGCACGAGCCGGCCGGCGCCACGCCGCCAGATCCGCCATACCAGCAGGGCGGGCACGACCAACAAGCCGAGGACCATGGGGTGGGTGAAGCTCATCCGTCCCCCTTCGCCGCCACCGGCACGAGCTCGCCGACCAGCGCCGCGACGTCGTCGGGCGTGCCGGCGCCGGGGGCATGGAGCCAGGCCGCGAGCCGGTCGATCGCCCGCGCGGCGCCGGCGTCGCGGCGCAGTGCCGCGACGAGGTCGCGCGGGTCGGCGTCGAGGAGGCCGAGGTAGCGCCGCCAGGCGTCGTACACCAGCCGCTCCGCCTCGGCCCGTTCGGCGGCCGTGAGGTCGCGCGATCGCGCCGCGGTGACGAGTCCGGCGAGGCGATCGGCCGCCGGCGCCGCGGCGCTCCCGCGCTCCGCGCGGCGCTGGCGGCGCAGCAGCCAGACGAGCAGCGCCAGGCCTGCCAGCCAGGCGGCGACCGCGGCCGTCGCGCCTGCCGTATAGCCCCCGAGGCCGCGGACAGGCACGGCGCCCGGCACGGCGACGCGCGGCAGTCCCGGCGCGAGGACGCCCGTGACCGTGACCGGCAGTGGCGGCAGGTCGCTCGTCGGCGTGCCGTCGGAACGCACCAGATGGTCGCGGAGATCGTGGGTGCCCGGCTCGAGGCCGGTGATCTCGATCTCGTAGCGTGTCAGGGCGCCGTGGGGCGCAGCCTCGACGATCCGCACCGCCAGCGCCGCGGTGTGCTCCGGATCGGCGCGCGGTTCGAGTCGCGTGCCCGGGAGCACCAGCGGCTCGGGGCGGATCGGCCGGCCGACGGTGCCCTCGAGCGCGGGAATCGGCGGGGTCATGGCCGCCTCCCCGCCAGGGGCCGGCGGCGCGAGAAAAACAGCCGCAACCGCGCCGTGCTCGGCCGGTCGGTGTCGAGCACCAGGCCGTCGATGCCGGCGCCGCGCAGGGCCGCGAGCCGCTCCTCGGCCCGCCGCGACGGGAATCGCCCGGTCGTCGTCAGGGCGCGGCCGGTCTCCGCCTCGCGTGCCCGGAGGATGCCGGCGCCGAGCCCGCGCTCGGCCGGGTCGCGGAACACGAGCAGGCAGACGTCGTGCTCCTGGGCGATCCGCGCGAGCCGTGCCGCCGCGGTCGGATCGTGGAGGTCGGAGAGGACGATCACCAGCGAGCGCTCGGCGAGGAGCGGCTCGAGGAGCCGTGCGGAGGCGGCGAAGTCGGTCGGCTCGTCGAGCCGGTAGCGGCGCAGCCGGTGGAGCCAGCCGAGCGTGGCCAGACGTGACAATGTCGGCCGGACGACGAGGCTCCGGCCGCCGACGCCGATGCAGCCCACCGGGCGCATCCGCCCCAGGCACGCCAGGGCCAAGCCGCCGGCGGTGCAGACGGCGGCCTCGTACTTCGTCGGCCGGCGGCTGCCGACGGTCATCGATGCCGAGGTGTCGACCAGCAGCCATCCCGGCACCCGGCGCAACGCCTCGTATTCCTTGACGTGCAGCCGGCCGGTGCGCGCCGTGATCCGCCAGTCGATCGCCTTGACCGCGTCGCCCGCCTGGTACGGGCGCGACTGCTCGTATTCCTGCCCCGCGCCGCGGAACATCGACCGGTCGGTGCCATGGCCGAGCGAGTCGGCGAGGCGCCGGAT
Source organism: Planctomycetota bacterium (assembly GCA_016872555.1). Classification (NCBI taxonomy): domain Bacteria; kingdom Pseudomonadati; phylum Planctomycetota; species Planctomycetota bacterium. Next base: position 2,969 of record VGZO01000054.1, on the reverse strand, counting down.
CGCGAGCTCGAACCGGGCGGCGTCGAGGAGCGGAGCAGGGGGGAGCAACTGGTCCATCGCCACGGCCCCCCCGCGACTCACTCCGCCGCCCCTGCGGCGGCCACCGCCGCAGGGCGCAGCACCTCGCGGAGCACCCGTTCCTTGGTCACCCCCTCGGCCAGCGATTCATACGAGAGCCGGATCCGGTGGAGGAGGACGTCGTGGACCAGCGCGAACAGATCCTCGGGGACGACGTAGCCGCGGCCGTGGATCAAGGCCCGCGCACGGGCGGCCTTGACCAGCGCGATCCCGGCCCGTGGGCTGGCGCCGAGGTCGAGCGCCGGGTGGGCCCGCGTCCGGCCGACGAGCTCGACGCAGTGGTCGGTGAACGCCTCGCTGACGTGAATCTGCTGGACCGCCTCCATCGCGACGACGAGGTCGTCGATCGTCCCGGCCGGCTCGCCGGCGAGGGCGTCGAACTCGCTGGCCACGACCGCCCCGCGCTCGAGGCGGCGCACCCCGAGCCGGGCGTTCCGCCTCAGGACCTCGCGCTCCTCGTCGGGCGTCGGGTAGGAGAGGCGGTGGCAGAGCATGAATCGGTCGAGCTGGGCCTCGGGCAGTTCGAACGTGCCCCCCTGCTCGATCGGGTTCTGCGTGGCGATGACGAGGAACGGCGCCGGAAGCGCGTGGGTCTCCTGGCCGATCGTCACCTTCCGCTCCTGCATCGCCTCGAGCAAGGCACTTTGCACCTTCGGGGCGGCGCGGTTGATCTCGTCGGCGAGGAGCAGGTTGGTGAACACCGGTCCGCGGACGACGCGGAATTCGCCGCTCCGCGGATCGAGCACCTCCGACCCGGTGATGTCGCCGGGGAGCAGGTCGACGGTGAACTGCACGCGCTGGAAGCCGAGGTCGACCGACCGGGCCAGGGCACTGACCAGCAGCGTCTTGGCCAGCCCCGGGACACCCTCGAGGAGGAGGTGGCCGCCGGTGAACAGGGCGATCAGGAGCCGCTCCACGACGTCGTCCTGGCCGACGACGACGGTGGCGATCCGGGCACGGACGGCGTTCACGAACCGTGCCGCACTGGGAACGAGGGGTGACGGTTCCGGCATCGGTGAGACTGCGGCGGGGGTGGGTGACCCATCGGTATGGTACCTTCGTGATGGTCCGGCCGCGCTGCGGTCCCGGGCTCATCCGACGTGGTGTCGGGTGCGCGCGCCGCCGGAGCGCGGACGACGGCCGCAACCCCGCGGCAGTGTTCGTTTTCCGCCAGTCCCGGGCCCTTCCGTTCCCTGCTTGCGGAGTCAGCGATGTCCGTCCGTGTCGCCCTGTTGGGAGTCTGTGCCGCCCTCCTGGCCACCACGGCCGCCGCCCAGACGGGCAGCGCCCCCGCGCGAAAGCCCAACATCCTCGTCATTTGGGGCGATGACATCGGCACCTGGAACGTCAGCCACACCAACCGTGGGATGATGGGCTACCGGACGCCGAACATCGACCGGATCGCCCGCGAGGGGGTGTCGTTCACCGACTACTACGGCCAGCAGAGTTGCACGGCCGGCCGGGCCGCGTTCCTCGGAGGCAACTGCCCGGTCCGCACCGGGATGACGAAGGTCGGCCTCCCGGGCGCGAAGGAAGGCTGGCAGAAGACCGACGTCACGATCGCCACCGTCCTCAAGAGCCTCGGCTACGCCACCGGGCAGTTCGGCAAGAACCACCAGGGCGACCGCGACGAGCATCTGCCGACGATGCACGGCTTCGACGAGTTCTTCGGCAACCTCTACCACCTCAACGCCGAGGAGGAGCCGGAGCACCGTGACTATCCCGGCGACATGAAGCTCCCCGACGGGCGGACCTTCCGCGAGGCCTACGGCCCGCGCGGCGTGCTCAAGTGCAAGGCCGACGGCAAGGGAGGGCAATCGATCGAGAACACCGGCCCGCTGACCCGCAAGCGGACGGAGACGATCGACGAAGAGACCGTCGCGGCCGCCAAGGACTACATCGAGCGGCAGGTGAAGGGGGGGAAGCCGTTCTTCTGCTGGTGGAACGCGACGCGGATGCACTTCCGCACCCACGTCAAGGAGGAGCGCCTCGGCAAGAGCGGGCAAGACGAATACGCCGACGGCATGGTCGAGCACGATGCGCACGTCGGTGAACTGCTCGAGGCCCTCGATCGCCTCGGCATTGCCGATGACACGATCGTCCTTTACTCGACCGACAACGGACCCCACTACAACACCTGGCCCGACGCCGGCACGACGCCGTTCCGCAGCGAGAAGAATTCCAACTGGGAGGGGGCGTACCGCGTACCCGCCTTCATCCGCTGGCCGGGGCAGTTTCCCGCCGGTGTCACGGTCAACGGGATCGTCGCCCACGAAGACTGGCTGCCGACGTTCGCCGCCGCCGCCGGCGAGCCGGGAATCAAAGAAAAGCTCGCAGCAGGTGTCGATCTCGCCGGCCGCCGCTACCGCAATTACATCGACGGGCAAAACCAGCTCGCCTACCTGTCTGGCAAGGCGGACAAGTCGCCGCGGACGGAGTTTTTCTACGTCAACGACGACGGGCAGATCGTCGCCATCCGGGCCGGCGACTGGAAGGCGGTGTTCCTCGAGAACCGCGGCGTGGCGTTTGAGGTGTGGCGCGAGCCGTTCACCGAACTGCGCGTCCCGCTGCTGTTCAACCTTCGCCGCGACCCGTTCGAGAAGGCGCAGCACAGCGCCACTGTCTACAACGACTGGATGATCGACCACGCCTTCGTCGTGGTCCCGCTGCAGCAGATCGCCGGACGGTTCCTGATGACGATGAAGGACTACCCGCCGAGCCAATCGCCGGGGTCGTTCAACCTCGACAGAATCCAAAACAGGCTCGAGGCGGGGCGGTAATTTCACGCCGGCAAAGCCATCCTGGCCTTTGCCGGCTGGGGGGACCGCCGCATCCGTGCGGCGGGGGCGCTGGTTTCACGCGGCAAAGCCATCCTGGCCTTTGCCGGCTGG
>VGZO01000053.1 GCA_016872555.1 Planctomycetota bacterium | reverse complement strand
TTTCAGCCTGCGCGTTTCCGCGTCTTTTCGTTTTCCGCTGTATGGCATGCATGGGATATCGGCCAACCGGCCCATCCGCCGTGAATCGTTTTTTCAAGCGTCAATAGACAAGCCGCCGCCTACCGCCCAGCGCCGCGGTTCCACCACAGCGTGAGCCGCGTGCCGTCGGCGCCGAGGCCGGCGCCATGCGTGCCGACGGCGAGATCGGCGTCGCCGTCGCCGTCGAAATCGCCGACCTCGAGCGCCGGATGGGCGTGGGCGTCGCGCTCGAGGACATGGGCCACGAACCTGCCGCCACGGGCCTCGAGGAGGACCAGCGACGGCAGGCTACCTGTCGGGAGCGTGCCGCGATCGGTGTCGGCCGGCAGCCAGGTGGAGACAACAAGGTCGGTGTCGCCGTCGTCGTCGATGTCGGCGCCCCGGGCCCGGTAGGCACCGGGCAGATCGAGGAGCCAGTGGGGCGTGACCGCCAGGCCGGGGCCGAGCTCGAGCCACTGGACACCGTGCCAGGGGGTGACGAGCCGGTTGTCGAAGGCATCGCCATGGGTGAGGAGGATGTCATCGTCGCCGTCGCCGTCGACGTCGGCGAGCGAGAGCGAGCTCGATCCGAGGGCAAGGTCGGCGCCGCGCCACAGCGTGCGGCGTTCGAAGCGCCCGTCGCCGCGGTCGAGAAACGCCTCGAGCGACTCGTGCTCCTGCCCGAACAGCGCCAGCATGTCGCGGCGGCCGTCGCGGTCGGCATCGAGCGCGGCCAGTTCGACGGCGCCGGCGCGGAGATCGATCCGGCGCGGGCCCGCAGCTCGATCGCCGGGCGTTTTGGCCGCAACCAGGCTGCCGGTGCGGTGAAACCCGAATTCGGCCACGATCGCCCCGGCGCCGGCCTCTCCCCAGGGAAGCACGTCGGCGACGCGGCCGAGGCCGTCGGCGATGACCGACTGCGACCAGGGAGCTCCGGCAGCTCCCCGCTCGAGGCGCAGCGCCCGGCCGAGGGCATGGTCGAAGGCGTCGACGCTCCCCAGGTCGGCGACCACGAGCCCGTCGCCCGCGGCACGCACGCGACACGGATGGGGCAGGGCAGCGAGCAGCACCGGGGCGGGGGACTGCGCACGCGGATCAAGCGCGACCACCTCGCCGCGGAGCATGTCGGCGACGACCAGCCGGGGTGTGTCGGGACGCGCGATCCAGCGGATGTCGGCAGTGCCGGGAGCACGGCCATCGTCCGGTCCGGCGACGGGGACGACGTCGAACTGCACTGGGGCGGAGTCGGCAGCCGTGGGAAGCGCTCGCGGAGGCAGCGAGAGAGGAGCGCGGGCGACGTACCACCGCGTCACCTCCGCGATCGGCGGGGCGACCAGGTCGGTGCGGCCCGAGCGGGCGTGGTACTCGTAGGCGAGGCGGATCCGATCGTGCCAATCGGACACTCGGAAACTCTCCGGGCGCGGCTGGGCGTGGCAGGCGCCGCAGAACCGGGACACGCGGAAGGTGAGCTCGTCGTCGGGGGAGTCGCCGAGCGCGGGAGAGGCGAGGGTGCAGGCCAGCATGACGGCGCGGGCCAGTGACGCGACGCCCGTCATCCGACTCATCCGCAGCTCAGTCATGCCGACAAGCCTTCGCTCGGGCTCTGTAGAGGGGGGACGCCCCTCGCGGGTAACCGTCATTCGTCGGCAAACGCTTCCCTGGTGGACGATGGCGACGGTGATCGCCGTCTGCTCGTCTGCACTGCGGCTGGACGACAGGGGTGAGGCTACCATGGTGGCTCATCGCCACGGGTATCCCTGCTCCGGACCATCACGTGCCGAACGTGCCGCGCACCAAGCCAGTCCGCGCCCGCTCAGCTCCCCTCGCGGGGCGGCGGCGGTCGCGCCTGCGGCCGGCAGCCGTGCTGGGTCTGGGGATGGTATTGGTGGCCTGTGCCGTGGCGGCCCTCGGCCCCGGGGGTGGGGCGGCGGCGGTGTGCCTGGGGCTGGCGCGGAAGCACGTCGCCGCCGATGAGATCGCGCTGGCGGCACGGTGGCTGGCGCGTGCGGAGTGGTGGGGTGGCGCTGGTCCGCCGATCGCGCTGCTCCGTGCCGCCGCAGCCCGCCGGCAGGGGCATGCGGACATGTGGAAAAGGCAGCTCGACGCCGCCGCGGCCGCCGGTGCCGATCGGGCAGCGCTCGAGCTCGAGCGGTCGCTGGCAGCACTGTGGGCCGGGGTCGATCGGACCGGGGGCGAACAGCGAATGACGGCGCTGGCCGCAGCCGGCGTCGATCCCGACGAGATCCTCGCCGGGGTCGTCAACGGCTGCATCGCCGCGGGGGACTGGCGCCGCGCAGCCCACCTCCTCGATGCCGCCGAGCGACTCGACGCCGGCGACCGTCCCGGAGCTGATCTCGACGGCCTTCTCCGCGCCCGGGTCGAGGCTGCCGCCGGAGCGCATGGAGATGCCGAACGGCGGCTTCGCGGGCTGCTTGCCCGGCGCCCCGCCAACGATGGCGCCCGCGAGTCACTCGTCGAGGCTGTCGCCGCACTCGGCCGGCTCGACGACGCGCTGGCTGTGGCGCGCGACTGGGTCGCCAGGGCCGGCGACGATCCGACGGCGCTGGTGGCGCTCTCGCGCCTGCTCCGTCGCGGCGGCCGCGACGGTGAGCTGCCCGCGATGGCCGACCGGCTCGGGCGCCTCGCCGACCGGGCCCCGTTCGTCGACCGGGAGCGGGCCGAGCTCGACCTCGAGCGTGGTGAGCCGGCCGCGGCCCGGCAGCGCGTCGCGCCGGCCGCCACCGGGGGCCGCAGTGACCGCCCGCACGCCGGTCCCGCAGGGAGCCAGCCACGGTGGCGCGAGACACTCGCCGTCGCTTGCCACCTCGAAGGCGACCCCGTCACGGCGGCGGCGCTGTTTCATGATCTGGCCGTCAGCGACGCCACGGGCGCGGGGCTGCCGTCACCGCCGGCGCCCGCCGCGCCTCCCGATCCGCTCTACGGCCGGCTCTGCGCCGCCTGCCATGGCAACGGCACCGAGCCGCGCGGCACCGCGGCGGCCGACCTGTTTCCCCCTGCGCGCGACTTCCGCACCGACTCGTTCCGGCTCATCTCCTCCCCCGACGGCGTGCCGACAGCGGCCGACGTCGCCGCCGTGATCCGCCACGGGATCCCCGGGGCGAGCATGCCGGGGTTCGCCGACCTCGCCGACGCCGACGTCGAGCGCCTCGCCGAGGTCGTCCTCGCCCTGCGCTCCCCCGACTCGCGCCGGCCGCGGCCCCCGGCGATCACCCGCCTCCCCGACGCCGCCGAACTGGCTGCCGGCGACCCGGCGCGCGGCCGCGAGTTGTACCGCTCGAGCGGGTGCGCCACCTGCCACGGCGCGGAAGGGATTCACGACGGGACGGTGCGACTGGTCGATGAGCGCGGGATCCCGAACCGGCCGCGCGACCTCGTCCACGAGCCGATGAAGGGGGGCGACGACCCCGCGGCACTCGCCGCGCGGCTGGGGTGCGGCATGCCCGGGTCGGCGCACCCGGCGGTCGCCCTCGAGCCTGAGGCACTTGCCGATCTGGTCGCCTGGCTCCGGTCGATCGCCGGACCACGCCGCCAGCCGACGACCGACCACGAGCGCCTCGTCGAGGCCACCGCGGCACCGATCAACCGAACAGCGCCGTCAGCGCCTGCGCCTTGACCAGCTCGCGCGGCTGGTTCAAGTGGTTGTAGACGATCGTCTCCGGCTCGATCCCGAAGGCGTGGTAGATCGTCGCCAGCAGCTGCGTCGGATGGACCGGGTCCTGGAGCGGCGCCGACGCGGTGGCGTCGCTCTTGCCGTGGACGTGGCCGCGACGGATCCCGGCGCCGGCGGCCAGCGCCGTGAAGCAGTAGGGCCAGTGGTCGCGTCCATCGGGGGTGTTGCTGTTGCCCGACGTGCTCACCCCCTTCTGCGGCGAGCGGCCGAACTCGCCGACGGCGACGACGAGCGTCTCGTGGAGGAGTCCGCGGTCGTCGAGGTCGGCGATCAACGTCGCCAGGCCGGCGTCGAGCATCGGCCCCGACTGGTTCTTCATCCGGCCGTCGAGGCCGGCGTGGTGGTCCCACGAATGGTTGTCGGAATTGGCGACCTTCGGCCACACCACCTCGACGACGCGCGTGCCGGCCTCGACGAGGCGGCGCGCGAGCAGCAGGCTCTGGCCGAACGTGTTGCGGCCATAGGCGTCGCGGAGCGGGGCCGGCTCGCGGTCGAGTGCGAACGCCTCGCGGGCCTTGCCGGAGATCACCAGCCCCAGGGCCTGCTCGTAGTAGGAGTCGAGCTTGTAGTCGGCGACCGCCTTGTCGATCTCGGGCATCGTCCGGTCGATCATCTCGCGGAGCCGGGCCCGGCGCTCGAGGCGCCGGGCGAAGACGTCGGAGCGAAGCTGGAGGTCGTCGATGCGGATCCGCCCCATCTTCTCCATGTCCATGTCGTCACCCTCGGGGTAGAGGGTGTAGGGGTCGAAGTCGCGGCCGAGAAACCCGGCCGTGCCCCCCTTGCCGACGACGTTGCTCTCCTGGAGCGGCCGCGGGAGCATCACGAACGGCAGCATCGGCTCCTGCGACGGCTTGAGGCGGACGATGTTGGAGCCGAAGTTGGGGAAGTCCTTGGCGTTGGGCGGCTCGAGCTGGCCCGACGGGCTGACGCGGTCGGTCGTGTAGCCGGTCATCATCTGGTAGATGGCGGCGGTGTGGTTGAACAGCCCGTTGGGCGTGTAGCCCATCGAGCGGATCATCGTGAACCGGTCGTTGACCGCGGCGAGCTTCGGCAGGATCTCGGTGAACTGGATCCCGGGCAGCTTCGTCGCGATCGGTTTGAACGAACTGCGGACGTTGTCGGGGACGTTTTCCTTCGGATCCCACAGGTCGAGGTGGCTCGGTCCTCCCTGGAGATAGACGAGGATCACGCTCTTGGCCCGGTTCCAGCCCGGCGCGCCACTGGCCGGAGCGCTGGCCGAGGCGGCCTGGAGCCGGAGGAGGTTGGGGAGCGAGACGCCGAACAGGCCGAGGGCCCCGGCGCGGAGCAGCGCCCGGCGGCTGGTGCCGAGGTTGGCGTCGCACAGATCCTTGCCGGGCCGACCGGGGATGACGAGCATGGCACACGCTCCTGGTGCCGGCCGGGGCCGGCACGGGTCTGGTCAGTGGTTGAAGAAGAACGCCGGTGAATTGATCAGCGCCCAGGCGAGATCCTGGATCGCGGTCAGGCGCCGGTCGGCGACCTGCTTCGTGCTCGCCTCGACGTCGGCGCGAAGGCGGACGATCGCCGGGTCGTCGGGCACGGGGCGCTCGGCGACGCGGATAGCCTCCGCGAGGGCGACGAGGCCCGGATCGGCCGGCAGCGGTAGCGTCGCCGCGGCGAGCTCGGCGGTCGCGCGCTTCCGTTCAGGGTCGAGGTCGCGGACGAGGCGGTCGATCTCGGCGGCGACCCCCGGCGAGCGCTCGCCGCGCGAGATCACGAGCAACTCCGCCAGCGCCGCCGGCAGCCCCAGCTCGAGCGGCGCGGCGGTGTCGGTGAGGCTGATTCGGAAGCGGCCGAGTTGGAACGTCCCGCCATTGAACTTCTGGTCGATGGTGACCGTGACGATCGATGGCTCTGCCATCGCGAAGCGCTCCTTCGTCTCGAACACGGCCCAGTGCGACTCGGAAAGCCGCGGGGCGACCGCCCACCCCTTGTCGCGGGCGTTTGCATCCTTGTCGACCGCGAGCGACGCCGGGAAGTTCTGCTGCTCGAAATCGGCTTTCGCCGCACCAAACTCCAGCCGCACCTTGGCCTTCGGGTCGGAGGCGGGGGCGACGTCGACCGACAGCTCGGTGACGACGAAATTGCCGTCGTCGGCCCGGCCGGCGCCGCCGCGGGGAAGCGACGGATCGGCGAGCGTTTCGAGGCGCAGGCCGCTGATCGCCCCCGCCGGCACGCGGAACGTGAGCGTCGTCGTCTCGTCGCCGCGCTTGCCGCTGACGAGGATCGACCCGTCGGCCTGCGGCACGAGCGTCGAGCCGGCCCGCGACTTGGTCCTCACCGGCTCGAGCACGCTCCAGCGCGGTGCCGTCGCCGCCGCCGCCTCGTAGCGGGCCAGAGCCCCCTCCGGATCGGCGTGGCTGGCCTCGACGGCGGCGATCGCAGCGGCGATCCGGTCAGCGCGGCCGCGCTCGAGCTCGATCCGCTTCGGTTCGTAGGCCTGCGTGGCGGCGTCGAGCGCGCCTGTCGCGGCGGTGATCCGCTCGCCGCGCTGCCGTTCGAGCTCGGCGCGCGTGAGCATCCAGGCCGCCTCCGCCGCCGCCAGTTCGGCCGACAGGGCCGCATGGTCGTCGCCGATCTCCGCCATCGCGGCGCCGACGGCCTGGAGCTCCTCGGGGCGGCTCGGCCGGTTGAGGATCCTGAGAAACACCTCGTCGACCAGCCGGGCGTCGTCCGGCTCGGCGGCCACCAGCCGCGACAGCTCCGTCGCCGGATCGGCGAGGACATCACCGACCGCCGGGCCGCTGACCAGCGCCATCACCGGCCCGAGCGACAGCCCGCCGGAGCGCTCACACTCGCAGGCGCTTTCGCGCGTCGGCCGGCCGAACGTCTGGAGGAACCCGTTGCCGAGCTGCGCCGACACGTCGGGGAGCTGGGCGGCGCGGGTCCCGACGGGGTAGCCGGGAAACTTCGTCGGCGCGCCGATCACGGTGTGGACCGCGTCGAACAGCGTCTCGGCCGGCAGCCGGCGCGGGAGGACGTGAGAGAAGTTGACCTTGTCGTCGGCGTTCCACCGGTTGGCGGCGATCGACAGGCCGTAGGTCCGCGACGTGCAGATCTCGGTGAGCACGCGGCGGACGTCGAACCCGCCGTCGATGAACGACCGGGTGAGGTGGTCGAGGAGCGCGGGATTGGTCGGCGGGTTGCCGGCACGGATGTCGTCGATCGGCTCGATGATCCCGGTGCCGAACAGGTATCCCCACAGCCGGTTGACGTAGCTGCGCGCGAAGTAGGGGTTGTCGGGGGAGGTGATCCAGGCCGCGAGCTGCTGGCGGCGCGTCGCGCCGCTCGGCGCGTCGTGCCGGCACTCGAAGGGGAACTTCGGGGCGACCACCTTGCCGGTGCGCTCGTGCGTGACGTCGCCTTCGGTCCGGTCGATGACCGACTCCCACAGCGGCTTCGCCCCCTCGACCGCCGTGCCGCCGATCGTCCGGTCTTTGCTCTCCGGGTCGCGGTCGAGGCCGACCTGCGCGAAGAACGCCGCGGTCTCGTAGTACTGGTCCTGCGTCCAGCGCTCGAACGGATGGTCGTGGCACTTGTTGCAATTGAAGCGGACGCCGAGGAACAGGTGCGTGGTGTTCTCCATCGTCAGCAGCGGATCGCGGAGCACCTTGAAGTAGGCCGCCTCGGGGCGCTCGCGGTTGCTGCCTGTGGCGGTGAGGATCTCGCGGGCGAAGACGTCGTAGGGGGCGTTGGCGGCGACCTGGCCGCGGATCCAGGCGCGGAGGCCCTGTGCCCCCTCGTTGCCGAGAAACTTCGGGTTCACCTGGAGCAGGTCGGCCCACTTGTTGGTCCAGTGATCGACGAACGCGTCGCTGGCGACGAGCCGGGAGACGAGCTCGGCGCGCTTGATGCGCGTGTCGCGGCGGTCGGCGCGGAACGAGCGCACCTGGCCGGCGCTGGACGGCAGGCCGGTGAGGTCGAGGGTGACGCGGCGGAGGAATTCGTCGTCGGAGCAGAGCGGGGCAGGCTCGATCTGCAGCGCCTTCCACTTTTCCGCCACCAACTCGTCGATCGGGCCCCAGGTCTCGGCCGAGCTCCATTGGAACCCGGCGCGGTCCCCCATCACCGTGAGCGTGACCGCCGCGTAGGCCCCTTCGTAGCGGGCGAGGATCGGGGCCTCGCCGCGCCGCACGGCCGTCACGAGCCCCGTCCGGTCGGCGGTCGCCACCTCGTTGTTGCCGCTCTCGAGAAACGCCTCGCGCGTCACGTCGCGGACCGTGCCGTCGGCGTAGCGCGCCGTGACGCGAAACTGCTGCCGGCGCCCCGGCAGATCGATCACCGCGGCGGCCGGGAAGACCTCGATCCCGGTGACGCGCGGGACGGATTGGTCGAGCTTCGCCCCCTGCTGGATCCAGCGGCGCACGAGCTGGTAGGCCGGCTGGCCGGGCGTGGCGAGCTGGCCACCGCCGTGGGGCGCGGCGGCCGAAGCCTTGAGGAGCATCAGGCTGTCGTCGGGGCTGGCGACGTTGACCCGGCGGCTGCCATGGTCGTCGGTGAAGGCGCGGACGTCGAACAGCGCGTCGTAGCCACGGAGCGAGAGCTTGAACCCGTTCTTCCCCTTGGCGGCGCCGTGGCACGTGCCCTGGTTGCAGCCGAGCCGCGAGAGCACCGGATTGACGTCGCGGATGAAGTCGACGGTCGGCTGGACGCCGACGCCGCTGACGTCGACGGGGAGGTCGGCCACCAGCCCGCCGGAGGCCGGGTCGCCCCACGTCACACGGACGGTGCCGGCGCCGTCGCCCGTCGGCCGGAGCAGGCCCGCGGCGCCGGCCACGACGGGCAGGCCGGCGAGCGGCTCGTAGCGCACGGCACGCGACAGGTCGATCGTGGTCCCGTCGGCGAGCCGCCCGGTGACCACGACCTGCGCGATGGCAAACGGCCCGACGAGGCTGATCGCCGCCGGGGTGAGTGCCAATCCGGTCGGCGCGGCAGGGGGAGCCGGTTCGGCCTCGAGCGGCCCGTCGCCCGGCCAGGGAAGAGGCAGCCGGGTGTCGGCCGCCACCTGCTCGTCGATCCGTGCCACGGCGAACGACCGGCCCGGCGCACCCCCCTCGGTGGCGAGGAAGCGCACGACTCCGTCGGCGCCGCCGACGGCCACCTCGCGCCCCCCGGGATGGAAGGCGACGGCGTAGGCGACCGAACCGGGCAGCGAGACCCGGGCCAACTCGCGCGTGCCCTGGTCGCGGTAGTCGTCGAGCCGCTTCCATTCGTCGTCGCTGCGCTGCGTGCCCTTGCGGCGGGTTTCGCCCGGCACCTTGGCCATCACGTCGAGGATCGGCTTGGGCACGTCGGCGTCGTAGTCGTAGCTGGCGATCACCAGCTCTCCCTGGCCGTCGAGCCCGCCGGCGGCGGCGATCCGGCGGCCGTCGGCCGAGAAGCGCACGGCCAGCGCGCGGCCGGAGATCGGGAACAGCGGGAAGATGAGATTCGCATCGTCGCCGATCACGCGCGGGGAATGGCGGTGGATCCGATACACGCGCGGCGTGCCGTCGGCACCGGCGGCGACGATCTGGTCGAGCGTCGGGTGGCGGTCGACCGCCGCCAGCCCGCCGCGCAGCGCCCCCGGCGTGATCGACGTGACGTTGTCGACGAAGCGCTGCGTCGACAGCTCGGTGAGCTTGACGGTCATGTCGCGCCCCACCGAGATGACATGGTCACCCTTCGGCGAGAAGACGGTGTCGAGGACCCAGTCTTCGTGGGCCCCCTGGTAAAGGACCTGCGTGCCGGTGGCGACGTCGATCGCCCGGAGCGTATTGTCGGCGCAGCCGAAGGCGAGCGTCTTGCCGTCGGGGCTCCACGAGCCGCCGAACACGGTGTCGAACGTCACCGCGACGCTGCGCACCAGCGCCCCGTCGGCGACATTCCAGATCTGCACCTCTCCCTGCCGGGCGGGATTGCCGCCGGTGACCGCCAGCAGCGTGCCGTCGGGGGAGAACCGGACGCGTTCCACGCGCTCGGCGAGGCCGACGAGGCGCCGCAGCGGCGCCGTCGGGGCCTCGGGCGCCGAGACGTCGAACAGCAGCACCTCGTGGAACCCGCTCACGGCCAGCATCCGGCCGTCGGGGGAGAAGTCGAGCGACGTGATCACCGGCTGGCGCGTGTAGACGGGCGGATGATCGGCGTCGACGACCTGGCCGGCGCTGGCCGGGGAATCGTCGATGGCGCCGGCGGCGATCCAGCGCCGGACGAGGTCGATTTCGGCGGCTGCCAGCGGCTTCCCCTCGCGCGGCATGTCGGCCTTGCCGTCGGCATCTGGAGTGACACGGCGGAGCAGTTCGCCGGCGTCTGGTTGGCCGGGCACGACCCCGGCGGTGCCCGAGTCGCCCGTGCCGAGCAGCCGGGCGGCCGACGTCATCACATAACCCCCCTCGGCGCGAGCGGGCTGGTGGCACCCCTGGCAGCGTGCCTGGAAGATCGGCCGGATCTGCCGGTGGAAGCTCACCGCGTCGGCCGCGGTGTCGGCGGCGCCGGCCAGGGGGATCCAGGCGAGCAACGCCGCCGCCAGGAAAAACCCGACGAACATGAAGGGATTCCGCCGCGAGCCGCCCCGGTCCACCACCATGGCTACCCCTCCTCAAGGGTGGGTCGAGACTTGGCTCCCCCACGCCCCCCTGAACTCGGGAACCATCGTAGATCACGATCCCGCCCCACGCCAACGGGGCCGGAGTCCGGCAGCGTCGTTGCTAGCCCAAGTCCGTCGTTTCGGCGTTGATTTCGTCGATCTCGGTGCCGTCGACGTCGCGGCGGAGGAGCAGGACAGCCGCGGTGGCGATCGACCAAAAATAGCCCCAGCCAAACGCCCCGAGGATCGACTCGAGGGCGTCGGTCCACGTTCTGATCGCCCGGGCCCCGAACGGCGCCTGTTCGCACAAGCCGGCCCCGAGCACGGCGGTCGTCCGCTCGTGCCCCATGCCGAAGCTCGCCCCCCACAGCGCCATCCCCGCCGTCGCATCGGCAAACAGCGCCGCCACGGTCAGCGCCGGCACCGCCACGATGGCGGCGAGAAACGCGTAGAAGGCGGCGTGGAGCGGTCGCTGGTAGAGATAGGAGAACGACGTCGAAATCGCCTGAAAGCTGTCGCCGCGCTCGATGCCGGTGGCCGCCACCATCAGCGGCCACCCGACGACGACACCGACCGCGAGCAGCGCCAGCACCAGCCCGGCGGCGAGGAACAGCGGCCAGATCACACCGACCGCCGCGAGCCCCCATTCGGTCCGCATCAGGAATCCCAGCAGCATCCCCGGCAGCGAGAGGCCGAGCATCGCCAGGAGCGTGAACAGCGCGGCGTTGGTCGGCGCGGTCCACAGCCGCATCCCCTCGCGAACGGCACCGGCGAAGCCGAGCGGCTCCTCGCGCGCGAGGCGCAGGCCGACGACGCGGGCGATCGCCGTGCCGAACAGCGACCAGACGACGACAAACCACCCGAGACGGACAAGCGCGCCACACGCCGTGGCCGCGGTCACGCTCGGTGAGAAGAGGGCCAGCGCCTGCCCGACCGCCTGGGCGGCCGGCGGCGGCAGCACGTTCACCGCGGCCGCGAGCAGCGCCGCACCGTCGAACGGCCGGACGGCGGTCGTTGCCGTCGCCGAGGGCGACGGCAACGCGCCACCGGCTGCGGGGAGGCCGACCTTGTCGGCAACCGACCACCCCGCCCACAAGGCCAAGCTCCCCGCGGCCGCGAGCAGGATCACCGTCGGCGAGAAGGCCGCCGCGGCGGCGCGGAACAGCAGCCACCAGGGGAGGGCGTCGCTCCAGCGGATCTCGTGCACCACTCCGTCGCCGGCGATCGTCGGCGCCGCTCCGGCGGACGCCGCCGCACCGGCCGGCTCCGGGGCAGCCGCAGCGAACGTGACGGCGGCCGTGGCGGAGGCGACGACGGCCTCGTCGGCAACCGAGGGGGAGGGGACGGGATCGGGCTGATCTGCCGGCATCGGACTGCTGACCCTCGGGGGAGGTCGCTCACCCTCGGGGAGCGCTGGCGGCGTCACCGGCCCTGCCGGCGACGACCGGCGGGGAGTATACGGACCGCCGCGGAATCGCGCCGCCGTGCCTTCCCGCCGTGCTCACCCGGCGTCGTCGTCGCCGTCGGAGTCGGCCGGATTGGCGTCGCCGCCGGCTTCGTCTTCATCGGCGTCGGCACGGCCCCGCGGGCGCGGCAGGCCGTACGACTCTCCGAGCCAGCGGCCGAGGTCGACCAGCCGGCAGCGCTCGCTGCAAAACGGTGGGGTCGCCAGCGCGGTCAGATCGACCGACGAACTGCAGACGGGGCAACGGGGCATGTGGTGAACGGGCCTCCGGTGATGGCTCCCGGGCGGAGCCGGGCCGCCGTCAGTCCTTGCTCCCCGACGAACCGCCGCCCGAGGACTCCCCCGAATTGCCCGACCCCTTGCCGCCGTCGCCCGTCTTCGGCGATTCGGCCGCGGCGGCCTTCTTGTAGGACTCGCTGCGGTAGTCGGTCTTGTAGAACCCCGACCCCTTGAAGACGATCGCCCCGCCCGCACCGATGAGGCGGCGGAGTTTCTTCTTGCCGCACTTCGGGCAGGTCTTCTTCACCGCATCGGTCATCGACTGGAACAGCTCGAAGGCGTGCCCGCAGCCGTCGCAGACGTAGTCGTAGGTCGGCATTCCTCACCCCTCCTTCGCGACGATCACCTGCGCGGGGCGGACGACGCGGTCGTGGAGCACGTAGCCGCGGCTGCCCACGCCGACGACCGCGCCCGCCGGCTGCCCCGGCACCACCTGCTCGAGGACGGCGTCGTGGACGGTCGGGTCGAACGGCCGGCCGTCGGTGTCGATCACGCGGCAGCCGTGCGCCTCGAGCAGCTTCTCGATCTGCTGCGCCGTCATCTTGAAACCGGCCCGGAGGCTGTCGATGTCGGTCGTCTTGTCGGCGGCCTCGACGGCACGGTGGAGGTTGTCGAGCACCGGGAGGAGATCGCGGAGCAAGTCGATCTCGCGGTAGCGCTGCGCCTCCTCGAATTCACGCCGCGAACGGCGGCGGAAGTTCTCCAGCTCCGCCTGGGCGCGGAGGAGGCGGTCGCGGGCCTCGGCCAACTCCTGCCCCGCCGCGTCTCCGCCCGCCGCGGCGGCCCGCGCTTGGCGGAAGGCCTCGAGATCGGCCACCGTCTCGTCGCCGGAGCGGTCATGGCGCGGCTCGGCACGCTCGTCACCCGGATGGCTCATCGTTTCGGCTTCTCCCGTCCGCCGTCGGGGCGGTCTTCATCGGAATCCTCCCGGGCCGGCTGGGAGCGGAAATACTCCGCCAGCCGCTCGAAGAACCCGGAGCGCTTCGCACTCACCGCCTTCTGCTCCTCGGCCGCCAGCTCACGATACAGCTGCTCGGCACGGGGCGACAGGGCCCGCGGCACTTCGACATGGACATGGACGTGCAGATCGCCGACGCCACGGCCGCGCACCTCCGGCATTCCCGCGCCACGGAGCCGGATCACGTCGCCGGGCTGCGTGCCGCGCTTCACCTCGAGCGGGCGCGGCCCGTCGAGACTCGGCACGTCGACGGTGGCGCCAAGCGCCGCCTGGCTGACCGTCAGCGGGACCTCGCAGTGCAGGTCGCGCCCCTGCCGCGTGAGGAACGGATGCTCCTCGATCTCGATCACACAGTAGCAGTCGCCCGGGGCCCCGCCCGCAGCGCTCGGCTCCCCCTCGCCGGTGAGCCTGACGCGCACGTCGGCATCGACGCCGGCGGGGATCGGCACCCGCCGCTCGACTTGCTCCTCGGTGAGCCCCGCGCCGCCGCAGTCGGGGCAGCGGTCGCGGATCACCGTCCCGCGCCCCTGACACGCCGGGCAGGTGGTCTGGAGGCGGAACACGCCGGCCGACTGGATCACCTGGCCGCGGCCGGCGCAGTAGTCGCACGGCACGGGGCTCGTGCCCTTGCGGGCGCCGCTGCCGTCGCACGTGCCGCAGGCCTCGTGGCGGGTGAACGTGACCGCCTTGGTCACGCCACGGGCCGCCTCGACCAGCGACAGCGACACCGCGCAAAACACGTCGCGCCCCGGACGCGGCCGGCCGCCGCGCCGCTGGCCCCCGCCAAACACGCCGCCACCGAAAATGTCGCCGAACGCCTCGAAGATGTCGCCGATATCGTTGAACGGCTGCGGCCCCGCCCCTCCCTGGAGGCCGGCGTGGCCGAAGCGGTCGTAGCGCGACCGGAGCCCGTCGTCAGACAGCACCTCGAACGCCCGGGCGGCCTCCTTGAACCGCTCGGCCGCTTCCTGGTCGCCGGGGTTCTTGTCGGGGTGGTAGCGGATCGCCAGCTTCCGGTAGGCGTCGGCGATCTGCTTCCCGTCGGCCCGCCGGTCGACGCCAAGCACCTCGTAATAATCGCGCGGCTGGGACATGGTGGTGGCCATCGGACCGACTCCGCAGCCTTGCGGCCCGACCGCCCGCCGGTCAGCGGACGGAGCCTTCGGCGCGGTTCTTCTTCGCGTCGTCCTTGTCGAGGTTCGTGACCAAGGCCTCGGTGGTGAGCAATAGTCCGGAGATGCTCGCCGCGTTGGTCAGCGCCACGCGGACGACCTTCACCGGATCGATGATCCCCGCCTCGAGCATGTCGACATACTCGCGGGTGTTGGCGTCGTAGCCGATGTGGATGCTCTTGCCGGCGACCTCGTCGGCGACCACCGACCCGTCGATCCCGCCGTTCTCGGCGATCTGCCGGATCGGGGCCTCGAGGGCGTGGAGGATGATGTCGACGCCGATCTTCTCGTCGCCCTTGGCCTGGCCGCGGACCTTCTCGACGGCCGCGCGGCAGCGGAGCAGGGCCACGCCGCCACCGGGGACGATCCCCTCTTCGACGGCCGCACGCGTGGCGTGGAGGGCGTCCTCGACGCGGGCCTTCTTCTGCTTCATCTCCGCTTCGGTGCCGGCACCGACCGACACGATCGCGACGCCGCCGGTGAGCTTGGCGAGCCGCTCCTGGAGTTTTTCGCGGTCGTACTCGCTCTCGGTGGCCTCGAGCTGGTTGCGGATCTGGAGGACCCGTGTGTGGACGTCGGCCGACTTGCCGGCTCCCTGGACGATCGTCGTCTCGTTCTTGTCGACGGTGATCGTCTTCGCCTTGCCGAGGTGCGACAGGTCGAGGTTCTCGAGCTTGATGCCGAGGTCCTCGCTGATCAGCGTGCCGCCGGTGAGCACGGCGATGTCGCCGAGCATCGCCTTGCGGCGGTCGCCGAACCCGGGGGCCTTCGCGGCACAGACGTTGAGCACGCCGCGCAGCTTGTTGACGACCAGCGCCGTCAGGGCGTCGCCGTCGACGTCCTCGGCGATGATCAGCAGCGGCTTGCCCGACTGCGCGACCTTCTCGAGGATCGGGAGCAGGTCGCGGAGGTTGGAAACCTTCTTTTCGTGGATCAGGATCAGGGCGTCGGACAGTTCGCAATCCATCTCCGCCGGGCGGTTGATGAAGTAGGGCGAGACGTAGCCCTTGTCGAACTGCATCCCGTCGACGAACCGGACGGTCGTCTCGGTCGTCTTCCCCTCCTCGACGGTGATCACGCCGTCCTTGCCGACCTTCTTGAGGGCCTCGGCGAGGAGATCGCCGATCGCCCGGTCGTTGTTGGCGCTGATCGCGCCGACCTGGGCGATCTCCTCGGGGCGCTCGACACGCTTGGCCATCTCCTGGAGGCGCTCGACCGCCGCGGCCACGCCCTTCTCGATCCCGCGCCGCACCGCGGTCGGGTTGCTCCCCGCCGCGACCATCCGGCTCCCTTCGCGGAAGATCGCCCGGGCGAGCACGGTGGCAGTCGTCGTCCCGTCGCCGGCCAGATCAGAGGTCTTCGAGGCGACCTCGTTGACGAGCTTCGCCCCCATGTTCTCGAACGGATCGTCGAGATCGACCTCCTTGCTCACCGTCACGCCGTCCTTGGTCACCGTCGGACCGCCGAACGACTTGTCGATGATCACGTTGCGGCCCGTCGGGCCCATCGTCACGGCGACGGCGCCAGCGAGTTTCTCCACGCCCTTGAGCAGCTTGGCGCGGGCACGATCGTCGAACAGCAACTGCTTGGGCACGACTGGGATCTCCTCGGGAGGGAAGCGATGCGGGGATGTCGGAGCGGAAATGGGCGCCGCCGGCGTCAGCCGACGACCTTGGCGAGGATGTCGCTCTCGCGGAGGATCTTGACCTCGTGGCCATCGACCTCGATGTCGCTGCCGGAGTACTTGCCGTAGATCACTTGGTCGCCGATCGCGACCGACAGCGCGGCGCGCTGGCCGTTGTCGAGCAGCTTGCCCGGGCCGAGGGCGACGACGTGGCCGCGCTGCGGCTTCTCCTTGGCGGTGTCGGGGAGGACGATGCCCCCCGCGGTCCGCTCCTCGGCCTCGACGGGCTCGACGACGACGCGGTCCTCGAGCGGACGGATCTTGAGGTTCTTGGCTGCCATCTCGGGTTCTCCTCGCGGAAAGAAGGTTCGAATTGAGTCTCGTGCGGTTCGGTCGGGCCGATCACATCATGCCGGGCATGCCCATGCCGCCCATGCCGCCCATGCCTCCGCCCATGCCACCCATGCCGCCCATCCCGCCACCCATGCCGTGGTGGTCGTGGTTGTCGCCCCCCGCCTCCTCCTCGGCCTTGGGGATCTCGGTGATCAGCGACTCGGTGGTGAGCAGCAGGCTGGCGACGCTGGCGGCATTGTGGAGCGCCGTCCGCACGACCTTCGCCGGGTCGATGACGCCGGCCTCGACGAGGTCGCAGTAGGCCTCCTTGTCGGCGTCGTACCCGTCGTTCTTGCCCTTCATGTGGCGGACGCGGTTGACGACCACCGGCCCGTCGACGCCGGCGTTGTCGGCGATCGCCTCGAGCGGGTACCGCAGCGCGTTTTTCACGATCGACGCGCCGAGCTTCTCGTCGCCGTCGAGATCGAGCTTGTCGATGCTCTTCTCACTGCGCAACAAGGCCACGCCGCCACCGGGCACGATCCCCTCGGCGAGAGCCGCCTGGGTGGCGCTCTTCGCGTCTTCGATGAGGGCCTTGCGCTCCTTCATCTCGGTCTCGGTCGCGGCGCCGACGTTGATCTGGGCGACTCCACCGGCGAGCTTGGCGAGCCGCTCCTGGAGCTTCTCGCGGTCGTAGTCGCTGTCGGTGTGCTCGATCTCGGCACGGATCTGGGCGGCCCGGCCGGCGATCGCGTCCTTCGACCCGGCGCCGTTGACGATCGTCGTGTTCTCGGCCTCGACGATCACCTTCTTGGCGCGGCCGAGGTCGGCGAGCTTGACCCCGTCGAGCGCGATGCCGAGATCCTTGAAGATCGCCTGCCCGCCGGTGAGCACGGCGAGGTCGCCGAGGATCGCCTTGCGGCGGTCACCGTAGCCGGGGGCCTTGACCGCCACCGAGTGGACGATCCCGCGGAGCTTGTTGACGACGAGCGTCGCCAGCGCCTCCCCCTCGACGTCCTCGGCGATGACCAGCAGCGGCTTGCCCGCCTTGCTGACCGCCTCGAGGAGCGGGACGAGCGACTTGGCCGAGGAGATCTTCTCCTCGAACAGGAGGATGAACGGATTCTCCAGCTCGCACACCTGGGCGTCGGTGTCGGTGACGAAGTGGGGCGAGAGGAAGCCGCGGTCGAACTGCATTCCCTCGACGACCTCGACGGTCGTCTCGGCCTGCTTGCCTTCCTCGACGGTGATCACGCCGTCCTTGCCGACCTTGAGGAACGCCTCGGCGAGGACCTGGCCGATCGCCGGGTCATTGTTGCCGGCGATCGTCGCGATCTGCATCAACTCCTTCTTGTTCTTCTCGTTGATCGGCGTCGACATCGAGCCGATCGCCTTCGAGACGGCGGCCACGGCCTTCTGGATCCCGCGCGACAGCGCCATCGGGTCGGCCCCCGCGGCGATCATCTTCAGCCCCTCGCGGAAGATCGCCTCGGCGAGCACCGTGGCCGTAGTGGTGCCGTCACCGGCGACGTCGTTGGTCTTGCTCGCCGCTTCCTTGACCAGTTGCGCCCCGAGGTTCTCGTAGGGATCCTCGAGGTCGATGTCCTCGGCGACCGTGACGCCGTCCTTGGTGACCTTCGGCGAGCCCCAGCCCTTGTCGAGCACGGCGTTGCGACCGCGGGGGCCGAGCGTGCTCTTCACGGCACGGGCGAGCTTCGAAACGCCGGCGAGCAGCGGCTGGCGGGCCTCGTCGTCGAACACCATTTGCTTGGCCACGGATGCACTCCTCTGGTGGACGGATGGGCGGGACTGATGAACGGAAGGGCGGGACGACGCACCCCGGCAACGGGCTTCCCGCGCCGGGGCGACGGGCGGACCTGGCAGTCGCGCCGCCTGCCCCGGGGGGGATGCAACCGCCGTGCCGAGACGGACACCGCTTGGGTGAGCCTACGCAAAACCCGTGAAAAGCGCGACCCGCCACGCCGAAGCCGCGCGACCCGCCGGGCCAGACGTGCCGTTTTGGCAGCCGCCGCCCTGGCAGGCTTGCCGCTGCGTGGGCCACACCGCCGCGTCCCCGCGGGTGAGCTAGCCTGTCGGCAGCAGAAGTTCTTTTCGACCGGGTGCCGATCCGCCGACCGGAGAGGGCAGGGCCACGGGGCCGGCCGCCGGTCGCGGGGTCGAACCGGGTACGATGCGAGCGTGGGAAGGAGTGCGACCGGGGCCATGTCGGAGCCAGTGCGGGTCGGAATCGTCGGCCTCGGGACCGTCGGATCGGGTGCCTACCGGCTCCTCGCCGATTCCGCCGAGCATGTCGCCCGTCACGCGGGGCGGCCGGTCGTCGTCGAACGGGTGGTTGTCCGCGACCTCCACCGCCCCCGCGCCGTCGCGGTGCCACCGGGCCTCCTCGGCACCGACATCGGCGCGATCACGCGTGACCGTTCGATCTCGGTCGTCGCCCTCCTCGTCGGCGGCCTCGAGCCGGCCCGGTCGATGATGGTGGCGCTGCTCGAGAGCGGGAAGGACGTGGTCACCGCCAACAAGGCCGTCCTCGCCGAGCATGGCCCGGAGCTGTTCGAGGTCGCGCGCCGGCATGGACGGTCGATCGCATTCGAGGCAGCGGTCGCCGGCGGGATCCCGATCGTGGCCGCGATCGGCGAGTGCCTCGCCGCCAACCGCATCGAGAGCATCCGCGGGATCCTCAATGGCACGAGCAACTTCATCCTCTCGCGGATGGAGGAGGAGGGGGCCGACTACGCCGAGGTCCTCCGCCTCGCACAGGACGAGGGCTACGCCGAGGCCGACCCCGCGATGGACGTCGACGGCACCGACGCCACGCAGAAGCTGGCGCTGCTGACCCACCTCGCCTTCGGCACCTGGGTGCCGTGGGGGCAGATCCCGCGGCGCGGCATCGAGGGGATCGACCTCGACCTGATGACCACCGCCCGCGAGTTCGGCTACCGCATCCGGCTGCTGGCGATCGCCGCGCGAGCCCCGGGGACGGCGCGCGTCGCCCTGCGCGTGGCGCCGACGCTGGTCCGGATCGGCACGCCGCTGGCCGAGACGCGCGGTGCCTTCAACGCCGTGAGCCTCGTCGGCGACGCCGTCGGGAAAATGTTTTTCCATGGCCTCGGCGCCGGCCAGATGCCCACCGCCTCGGCCGTCGTCGCCGACATCATCGACACCGTCGTCGGCCGCGCCGCGATCACGTTTCGGACCACCGCGATGCTCGAGCCCGAGGGCCCGGCCGATTCGCTCGGCGCCGCCGACCTGGTCGAGCGCCACCTGCTGCGGTTCCTCGTCGCCGACCGCCCCGGCGTGCTCGCGCGGATCGCCGGCTGCCTCGGCGAGCAGGGGATCTCGATCGCCGCGGTGATCCAGCACGAGGCCGAGACGGAGTCTGGCGCCGTGCCGCTGGTGATCATGACCCATCGCTCGCCGGCGGCGGCCGTCAACGCCGCGGTGGCCGCGATCGACGCGTCCGACGTCGTCCGCGGCCGCAGCATCTGCCTCGGCGTGATCGACGACTGACAGGAGCGCCTGCCGCCCGTGAAGACGCTGATCGTGATTCCCGACGGCGCCGCCGACCTCCCGCAGGCCTCCCTCGGTGGCCGCACGCCGCTGGCCGCCGCCCGCACCCCGCACCTCGACGCCCTCGCCGCGCGCGGCGTCGTCGGCCTCACTGACCACGTCCCCGACGCGCTTCCGCCAGGCTCCGAGGTGGCGTGCATGAGCCTCCTCGGCTACGACCCGCTGGCCTGCTTCACCGGCCGCGCGCCGCTCGAGGCCGCCGCGCAGGGCATCGCCCTCGGCCCCGACGACTGGGCCGTGCGCTGCAACCTCGTCACGATCGCCACCGCCGACGACGGCGACGGCGGCACGACCGCCGTGATGGAGGATTTCACCGCCGGCCATGTCTCGACCGACGAGGCCCGCGACCTGCTCGCCGCCGCCCAGGCCGGCCTCGAGGCCGAGTTTTCCGGGCTGGCGGGCTGGTCGTTCGTCCCCGGCGTCAGCTACCGCAATCTCCTTCTCTACCGCGGCCACGCCGGCGCGCCCGCGCCGCTTGGCGCCGATCTCCGCGCCACCCCTCCACACGACCTGATGGACAAGTCGGTCGCCGATGCCTTCCCGCGCGGCACGGGCAGCCGGCTGCTGGCCGACATCATGCTCGCCAGCGCCCGCTGGTTTGCCGACCATCCGGTCAACCTCCGCCGGGTCACGGCCGGGAAGCGTCCTGCCACGCACGTCTGGCTGTGGGGTGTCGGCCGCACGCCGGCGATGCCGCCGTTTCGCGAGGCGTATGGCGTGTCTGGCGCGATGATCACCGCCGTCGACCTGCTCCGCGGCCTGGCGGCGCTTGCCGGCTGGCGGCGGATCGACGTGCCGGGTGCCACCGGCTACCTCGACACCGACTACGCCGCCAAGGGGCGGGCCGCGATCGCCGCCTTCGACCACGACGATCTCGTCTGCGTCCATGTCGAGGCCCCCGACGAGGCGAGCCACCAGGGCGACGCCGCCGCGAAGGTCACGGCACTGGAGGAGATCGACCGGCATGTCATCGGCCCGGTGGCCGCGGCCCTGGCCGCGCGTGGCCCCCACCGGATCCTCGTCTGCCCCGACCATCCCACGTTTCTCTCCACCAAGACCCACTCGCGCGGCCGCGTGCCGTTTTTGATCGCGGGGGAGGGGATCGTCCCCGGCTCCGCCACGGCGTTCGACGAGTCGGCCGCCGCCGCCGGCCCGGTGATCGAGCCGGGGCATCGCCTCATGGGGCGGCTCCTCGATCCGCGCCCATTCACCGCCGCGGGCTGACCACCCGACCCTCCCGCCGCTCCGGAGCATCCGTTTCGATGGCCCTCGTCGTGCAGAAGTTCGGCGGCACCAGCGTCGCCGACGCCCACAAGATCCTCGCCGCCGCGCGCAAGGCGGTCGCCCGCCACGCCGCCGGCGACCGCGTCGTCGTCGTCGTCAGCGCCATGGGCCACCAGACCGACTACCTCGTCGACCTCGCCAAGCAGATCACGCCACGCCCCAGCGCCCGGGAGATGGACATGCTCCTCTCTACCGGCGAGCAGGTGAGCGTGGCGCTGTTCGCGATGGCGACGCAGTCGCTCGGCGTCGAGGCGGTGAGCCTGACCGGGGCCCAGATCGGGATCCGCACCGACAGCACCCACACCAAGGCGCGGATCCGCTCGATCTCCACCGACCACATGCGCCGGCTCCTCGACTCCGGCGCGATCGTGATCGCCGCCGGGTTCCAGGGAATCGACCAGCACGGCAACATCACCACCCTCGGCCGCGGCGGCTCCGACACCACCGCCGTCGCCCTCGCCGCGGTGCTCGGCGCCGACCTGTGCGAGATCTACACCGACGTCGACGGCGTCTACACCACCGACCCGCGCGTCCTCCCGGCCGCCCGCCGGCTCCCCTCGATCGCCTACGACGAGATGCTCGAGCTGGCGAGCCTCGGCGCCGGCGTGATGCACCCGCGGTCGATCGAGTTTGCCAAGAAATTCGGCGTCCCGGTCCTCGTCCGCTCGAGCTTCCGCGACGTCCCCGGCACGCTGATCGTCGACGCCCGCCGCGCCGCCCAGCGCTCCGCCAGCGGCGTGGCCCTCGCCAAGGACGAGACCCGGATCACGCTCGAGGCGGTCCCCGACCAGCCGGGCTCGAGCCACGCGCTGTTCTCGCGCCTCGCCGCCTCGGGCATCGCCGTCGACATGATCGTGCAAAACGTCGGCCAGCACGGCCGCGCCGACATCTCGTTCACCGTCCCCGCCGACGACGCCGATTCGGCCCTCGACCTCACCCGGGCCACCGCCGCACAGCTCGGCGCCTCGGGCGTGTCGCACGACGCCGACCTTGCCAAAGTCTCCGCCGTCGGCGTCGGCATGGCCCGCGAGCAGGGTGTGGCCGGGAGGATGTTCACCGCCCTGGCGGCCGAGAAGATCAACGTCCGGATGATCACCACCAGCGAGATCAAGATCTCGGTCCTCGTCGACCGCGCCTCGGGCCCGGCGGCCGTCGCGGCCGTGCACCGTGCCTTCGCGCTCGACCACGAGGCTGCCGCCGAGCCGGCGCTCGGTCAGCCGGCGACGATCGGCCGTTCCAGTCCGCTCGACGTCGTCAATCGCCTCGAGGGGATGGAGGATCTGGCGATCGAAGATTGCATCCTCGATGCCTCGCAGGCGCTGCTCACGTTCATCGATCTCCCCGACACGCCGGGCGTGGCGGCCGACGTCTTCGAGGAGGTCGGCCGGGCCGGCCTGTTCGTCGACATGATCGTGCAGAGCCATCCGCACGGTGGCCGCGCCGAGCTGAGCTTCACGGTCCCGGCGGCCGACCGCGACCGGGCGACGGACATCGCGCGGCGGATCGCGGCGTCGCGCGGTGGCACGATGGCCGACGTGCCGCACGTGGCGAAGCTGTCGATCACGGGCGTCGGGATCCGCAGTCACGCGGGCGTGGCCGATCGCCTGTTCAAGCCGCTGGCGGACGAGGGGATCAACATCGACCTGGTCAACACGAGCGAAGTCCGCCTCGACGTGATCGTGGCGGCCGAGCACGGCGAGCGCTCACTGGCGGTCCTGCGACGGGCATTCGGGTTGGGGTGAGAGGGGCGTGCCTCGGCTCGTCAGCTGCCGCCGCGTTTCATGAGCCAACCTTGGCTCGCCGCGTGTCGGGCAAGACAGACGAGGCCGATGGCAATGGCGAGCACGAGGCCCTGGAGGATGAACGGCACCGGACCGGCTTCCTTGCCGACACCGGCGACCGCGAAGATGCCGATGTCTTGAACCACGACGCCCGCCAGCGACGCCCACAGGAGAGCGAGCGACTCGCGCCTGCGGAAGAGCAGCATCAGGCAGCCCAGCGTGCCCCCCACGACCGCGACGACGCTGGCAGCGACACTCCACAGCGGTCAGGCGGCGCGGAGCGCCTGCTCCTGCGCGGCTGGCGCGGCGCCGTCGACGGCCGCCTGCCGGAGATCCGCGAGGATCGCCAGCAGGCCGACGATGTTCCAGAGCAGCGTTACGGCGACGACGGCGGCGAACCACGTTGGTGGCTTGGTCATCGTGGTCGTACTCGCAAGGGATGAAGGTCGGTGCGCCGTAGGTGCTCAGCGGCACGCGGCGCGATCAGCGACGAGGCTCCTGGCCGGCCAGCCGCCGGGCGACGTTGTCGCGGTGGTGGTCGAAGTGAAACAGCGTGAACACGAGCATCTCGCGGAGCGTCAGCTTGCCGATCAGCGGATGTGGCAGGCGGTAGCGGTCGAGCGCGTCGTCGCCCCAGGCGGTGATGGCGCGCACGAGGCTCAGCACCGTGGCCTCGCACTCACCGATGAGCCGCCGCTGCCCGGCCGCCAGATCGGCTGGCGGCGCGACCGGCGGAGGGGCGTAGGGCCCGGCTGAGCCACCCTTGGCGAGGCGGTCGAGATAGGCCGAGCGGAGCGCGTGCCACGTACGCGATGGTCGGGTGGCCATGCCAAACAGCGCGCGGAGGATCACGCGCGGGATGCGCAGCGCCCGGGCCACGGGGGCCGCCGAGATCGTGAGGTGACGGACGTTGTCGGCCGGAGACCAGGCACCGCCGGGCCGCGTCCAGAAGTCGGCTGGATCGATGGCCCGCCAGAACCCCAGTCCGTCGCCGCGGAACGTGGCAAAGAGCTCGAGCAGGTCGGTCTTGGTCGGTGGGTCGGCGGGCATGAAAGCGGCTCTCCCCGACGGGCGCGATCAATACTTCTTCGGCCACACCCGCTGCGGGGGAAGCAGGACCGGGGCCGCGATCCCGGCAGCCTTCAGCTCGTCGAGCCACGCCGCCCGCTCGAGGCCGGTCGACTTTGTGTCGGTGGCCGAGTCGATCACGAAATACCCGGGCGCGTGGTCGGGATGGGGCGGAAGGCCGGCCTTGGGCTCGATCCTCCCGAAGATGATCGCCCCGGAATGGCCCAGCTCGGCGACGTGCGGTCCGGCAAGACACTCGCCCCCCTTGGTCGCCGGCTTCACGAGACTCGCCTCGGAGCTGTTGGCGAAAAACAGGTGATATCCATTCGGCAGCGGTTCGCCTTCGTTGCAGCCGGCAACTGCGACCACGAGCGCCAGCAATGGAAGGCAGGTTTGAATCCACCGACATGAGCCAAGCATGGTCGTCGATCCTTACTCAGGTACGGCGCACGGACTTGTATCGTACTCGCGGCAGCCGGTCACCGGGGAGCCTGAGCACGCCGACCCCCGCGCGGTGCCACTGCCGAGTGGCACTCGGTGACGATCGCGCCCAAGCCAGGACACTGCCGCCGGCAGACCAGCAGACCCTGGCCAAAGTGATCCGCCGCTGGATGCGGCGGCAGACACCCCAAAAAAGCCCCGGCTTTTCTCGGGGTGTCTGAAGTGGAAAAAGGTCATGGATGACTTTTTCCACGGACAGATAGTACTACTACGTTAGCTCAACTGGAATCGACCCGCATGAGTTCGTCGTTGATCGGTCGATTGCAGATGGGGCAATGATGCGAGAAGCACAGCAGAAGCGATTGAAGGAGCCGGCGCACACTGGGC
>VGZO01000052.1 GCA_016872555.1 Planctomycetota bacterium | reverse complement strand
GACAAAGCCCTCCATGGCCTTTGTCACCTCCGGTCGACCGGTGGGAACGCCGAGGGTTCCCACGGTCGACGGGCGCCGCATCGTGCGGCGGGCTTTCCCGGCGACAAAGCCCTCCATGGCCTTTGTCACCTCCGGTCGACCGGTGGGAACGCCGAGGGTTCCCACGGTCGACGGGCGCCGCATCGTGCGGCGGGCTTTCCCGGCGACAAAGCCCTCCATGGCCTTTGTCACCTCCGGTCGACCGGTGGGAACGCCGAGGGTTCCCACGGTCGACGGGCGCCGCATCGTGCGGCGGGCTTTCCCGGTGACAAAGCCCTCCATGGCCTTTGTCAAAGCGCTTGTCGCCAGCCATCCGGCTTGATGCCGGCGGGAAGTGGCGCCTCGGCTCGGGCTCGACAGAGGGGGGCGCCCCTCGCGCCTTTGCCCTCGCATCGACCCGCAGCACGGGGCGACGGGCCGATGCGAGGGCGACGGCGGAGGGGCTTCGCGGGCCCCGGGGGACGGGAAGGACAGGCGTCGCATTCGGGTGAGTTCCACGGTGCTGGTCTGGGCAAACCGCGCTTCCTCTCCAGCTCGCCATTCAGCCAGTCTGCTGGCCATCCCGCCTGCTGGCCATCCCGCCTGCTGGCCATCCAGCCTGCTGGCCATCCAGCTGGCCTTGCCGCAGCGCCGGGGGGCTCTCTACCTTCCCGCCGCGAATCACCACCGGCGGTTCGCCGTCGGGCGCCCGCATGGGCTTTTCCCGAACCACTCCCGGGAGTCAGACCGCGATGGGCAGGCAGTCACCCGTTTCCGCCGGCGACCACACCGAAGCGGCAAGCGCATGCGACCGCCGCATGGTTCCCGCCGCGCTCGTGCTGTTGGCCGTGGTCCTCCAGACCGGTTGCACGTCGGCGATCACGTCGGCCAGCCTCCGCGAGGCCCTCCGCCAGACCGCGGCGAGCCTCTCGACGACCGATCATGCGTCCGCACCGGAGCCGAGCGAAGAGGGCGACCGGCCGGCGTCGGTCGCCGTCGTCGAAGACGTGATCGAGGAGCCGGTGCCATCGCTCGAGGAGGCGATCGACCGCGCCGTCACGCGCCTGGCCCGTAGCGGCGGCGTCGACGATGCGACGCGGATGGTCCTCATCCAAACGCTCCAAGCCACCCGCCCGCGCGACTGGCCGGCGGTCGTCGACGAGTTCGTCGTGGCGCTCGAGGCCGGCCGCGAGTCGGCCGGTGACGAGGCCCCCGTGGAGACTCCCGCCCCAGTCGAGCCGGCGCCCGCCGTCGAGACGGCGTCCCCTGCCGCGCTCCGCTTCCCCGCCGCCGCGGCAGCACTGGCCGCCCCCGAGCCGGCCGCGGCCGTGGCCGTCAGCGCCGCCCGCCCGATCAACGGTGCCGCACTCTCGATCGTTCCCGACGTCGACCCGATCGAGCCCCCCGATTCCGACGCCGCGACCGAGCCCGCCGCCCCCGCGCCCACGGGGCCGATCGTCCGCAACGCCTGCTTCGCGTCGCGCGTCAAGGCGTGGGGTGTGGTCGACCGCTTCCCGCAGGCGGCGTTCCATCCCGGCCAGGAGCTGCTCGTGTACTTCGAGCTGGAAAACCTCCTCGTCCGCCAGTCGGCCGCCGGCCACACGACCGGTGTCGACACCGCCTTCCGGCTCGTCGCCCCGGACGAGTCGGTGGTCAAGGAGTGGACGTTCTCGCCGCTGGTCGAGACCTGCCACGCGCCGCGCCGCGACTACTTCGTGCGTTACTTCCTCACGATCCCCGACGACATGCCGGCCGGGCAGTACCGCCTCGAGTTCCTCGTCAGCGACACTCTTGGCGGCGGCTCGGCGGAAGAGTCGCTCGACCTCGACGTCATCCCGCGGCGGTAGGAGCCCGTGGAAAAAGTGATCGGCCGCTGGATGCGGCCGACGGCGACCCGGGAAACCCTCGGCGTTTCCCGCGGTCGCTTGAGTGGACAAAGGCCGCGGAGGGCTTTGTCCACGGACAGGTAGGGTCCCGCGGACGGAGCCGGCCCGGGGCGTCGTCTCCGGTCACCGCTTCGGCGCCGGTGCCGGCACCGCTTCGGGCTTCGCCGCCGGCTTGGCCTCGGCGGCCGCGGTGTCGGGGAGGCGCGGGAGCCAGTCGGCACCCAGCGCCAGCGCGGCCGGCGCATCGTCGGCCGGGGGAAACTCGTCGAGCTGGAGGAGATCGGCGATCGTCGCCGCGCCGCGCCAGCGCTCCGCCTGGGCCTCGACGAACGCCAGTTCGGTTTCGGTGAGAATCTTCTGCGCCTGGAGCAGGCTGAGGAACGTCACCTCGCCGCGGGCATAGAGCGTCTGCGTGAGGGCGACGGTCTCGCGGGCCTGGGGCAGGATCCGCGTCTCGTACCAGGCGGCGAGTTGCTGGGCGGTGCGATACTGCGCCAGCGCCGTCGCCGTTCGGGCCGCGAGCTCGAGCTCCACACCACGCAGTGCCGCGCGCGCCTCGGCGATGTCGGCCCGGGCGGAGCGGATGTTGCCCTGATTGCGGTCGAACAGTGGTACCGCCGCCATCACCTGGACGAGCGCCTGGTCCTGGGCCGGGTAGTCGACCTGGCGCTGGTAGCCTCCCATGAGGTTGATGTTGGGGATCGGCTGGACCACCGCCCGCTCCAGCGCCCACTGCGTGCGCGCGATCGCCGATTCGGCCGCACGCGGCTGGGCATTGGCGCCGACGACGGCCTCCTGGAGCACCTTGAGGTCGAAGTCGGGCATCCGCCGGTAGAGGTCGGCGCGGATCCGCCCGACATCGGCCCGTGGCAGGCCGACCGCGGTGGCGAGCTGGCGGCGGTCGGCCTCGATGAACACCGCCGCGTTGAGGAGCCGGGCTTCGGCGCGGTCGCGCTCGATGCTCCAAAACAGGACGTCGGCCTTGGTCCCCTCCCCCGCCGCGGCGAGCTGCCGGCCGATCTCGTAGGAGCGTTTGGCGATGTCGAGGAGAAGCGTGTAGATCTCCGCGCGCCGCTGGGCGACGGCCAGCTCGTAAAAGGCGATGCGCGTGCCGGTCAGCACCTCGTACCGCGCCCGGATCAGCTCGTACTCCGCCTGCTGCACCTCGCGGAGTGCCGCCTGCTGCTGGAGCCGGAGCTTGCCGCCGGTGACGACGTCCTGCGACGCATAGACGTTCCACTGGCTGTAGCGGCCGGCCGCCTGCGGCGAGCCCGCTGCGAGCATCGGATTGGGGTAGAGCCGCGCCTGCACGGCCTTGCCGCGCGCCGCCTCGACGGCCGCCGCCGCCTGGCGGAGCCGTGGATGGCTCCGTTCGGCGAGGGTGACGAACTCCTCGAGCGTTTCCGGCGTCGGGGCCGCGGCGGCGTCGGGCACCGCCGCGCTGCCCAGTTCCACCCCCTGCTCCGCGGTCCGTAGCGTTGGCGGATCGGCGCCCGCCGCGACGGCCGCGGCGAGGCACACGACGACCAGTGCCGGCACGAGACGCTGCATCGGGGTCACCCGGGGGCCAGTGGAGACCGGACAGTCGGGAACAATCGGCACCGTTTGCCCGACCACTTCACCCTCTCGCGCCGGTGCTTCGGCTTCCCCGGTGGGCCGAACGATGGGCAAGCTTGGGTGGTCCCGAAGGGCGGCCGAGCGGTATGTTGGGTGGTTTCGGTGGGTGTGGCCGGCGGAGCCGGCAGCGGTGACGGAGACGGGCGTGGCCATCCTCCAGGTCGAGAACGTGCGGAAGGAATTCGCCCCGGCCGAGGAGGACGGCGTCGCGGTCACGGCCATCGACGGCGTCGATCTGGCGGTCGAGAAGGGGCAGTTCGTCGCCATCACCGGCGCCAGCGGCTCGGGGAAAAGCACGCTGCTCCACCTCCTCGGCGGGATCACACGCCCCTCGTCTGGCGCGGTGCGCCTCGAGGGGGTCGACCTGGCGACCCTCGGCGACGAAGCGCTGGCGGTCCTCCGCCGGCGGAGGATCGGCTTCGTCTTCCAGCGCTACAACCTTCTTCCCGAACTGTCGCTGGTGGAGAACGTCGCCCTGCCGCTGGTTCTCGACGGCGTCGGCCACGCCGCCGCCGAGAAGCGCGCCTCGGCGGCCCTCGAGCGGGTCGGGATGGGCCACCGCGCCGGCCACCGCCCCGACGCCCTCTCCGGCGGCGAGCAGCAGCGCGGGGCGATTGCCCGGGCGCTGGTCACGGCGCCGGCGATCGTCCTCGCCGACGAGCCGACCGGAGCTCTCGACTCGGCCAACTCGCGCCGCGTCATCGAGCTGTTCCGCGATCTGGTCGAGCGCGAGGGGCAGACGGTCGTCCTCGTCACCCACGATCCGGCGATCGCCGCCGGGGCGCCGCGCGTGGTGCGGATGCGCGACGGGCGCGTCGAGTCCGATTCACTCGCGCCCACCGCCGCGCCTTCCTCCTCCGGAGCGGCGCCGCGATGAGGCTCTGGCGGCTGCTGGTGCGCCAGTGGCGGCTGCGCCCCGGCCGGGCGCTGGCGACGGTGGGGAGCGTGGCGGTCGCCGTCGGGGCAGTCGTCGCGACCTGGGTCTCGGCCGACGCCTCCCGCGCCGGCTATCGCAAGCTCACCGAGACGGTCGAGGGGGTCCCGTCGATCGACGTCTCCGCCGCCACCGGCGGCCGGTTCGAGATCGGCGTCCTCCCCCGTCTCGCCGACGTCCCCGGCGTGCGCGCCGTCGTGCCCCTCTTCTACCGGCCGACGCTCGTGCGCGTCGGCGAGAAGCGCGTCCGCGAGATCGCCGTCGGCGTCGACGCCCGCCGGCTGGTCGACCTGGGCCTGATGAAGCTCGTCGCCGGGCGCGCCTGCGAGGGGCCCGACGAGATCGTCCTCGACCAGGCGCTGGCGGCGTCGCTCGAGCGGAGCGTCGACGACGAAGTGATCCTGTTCGTGCGCCGCGGCGTGCGCCGGATGAGCGTGGTCGGGATCGCCGAGAGCCAGTCGCTGCGCTGGTTCGCCGAGGGCTCGGGGGTCGTCGCCGACATCGCCGAGCTGTCGGAGATGAGTAACGCGCTGGGGCAGGTCGACCGGGCCCGCGTCGTGGTCGAATCGGCCGCGGTCCGCCCCGCCGCGCTTCGCGCCATCGCCGGGCGGATGCCGGCGACGCTGGTCGCGGAGGTCCCGGCGGGCCGGTCGAGCATGGCCGAAGACATGCTCCTTTCGGCCAATCTCGGCCTCGACTTTGTCACCGGGCTGACCGTGGCGATGGCCTGGTTCATCGTCGGCAACGCGATGCTGATGAACGTCTCCGAGCGGCGCCGGCAACTGTCGCTGGTCCGCGTGCTGGGCGCCGCGGCCCGCGACGTGCGCCGGTTCATCGTCGGCGAGGCGGCGCTCCTCGGCGGCGCCGGGGCGCTGCTGGGCGCGCTCGGCGGCCTGGCGGCGGCGGGCCCGATCTCGGCGGGCATCTCCCGGGCCCTCCAGGCGCCGGCGACGGGCCTGGTGGTCCATCCCGCGGTCGTCCCGGTGGCGATCGCGCTGGGGACGCTCGTGGCGATGGCCGCCGGCTGGTGGCCGGCGCGGCAGGCGGCGGCGATCGATCCGCTCGAGGGGCTGGCGCAGGCGCCGGCGCCGCCGTCGCGGCGCGTCCCCTGGGGGATGATCGGCGCGGCGCTGGCATTTTGGGGAGTGGCGCTGGGGGTGCTCGTGCTGGTCGTCACCGGCCGCGTGCCGCCGCGCGTCGCGGTGCCGGCAGGGATCGGGATGATGCTCGCCTACGTCGCCACCACGCCGCTGATCCTCCCCACGGTGGCCCGGATCGCCAGCCGCGCCGTGCCCGGCCCGTGGCGCCTCGAGCGGACGCTGGCGCTCGAGCAGATCCTCCGTCAGCCGGTGCGGACGGCGCTGACGACCGGCGTGATGGTCGTCGCCGTCGCCAACGGCATCGGCCTCGGCCACGCGATCCGCGACAATGTCGACGACGTCCTCCGCTGGTATTCGCGCCTCCTCCGTGCCGACTGGGTGCTGTCGCACGCCGGGGTCGTCGCCAATGGCACCAAGGCGAGCGGCCCGACGCTCGTCCAGGCGGAGGAAGACGTCAAGGCACTTCCCGGCGTCGAGCGCGTCGAGGGGATCGGGATCGCCACCGGCCGGGCGAACGACGTCGCCTGCGTGATCGTGGCCTGCGAGGTCCGCGACGGCGAGCCGCTGCCGGTCGATCCGGTCGGGACCGACGAAGCCACCGTCCGCGCGGCGCTCGACCGCGGCGCGGCGCTGGCGGGCACGGCGCTGGCGCGGCGCACCGGGATCAAGCCGGGGGACGAGGTCACGGTCGAGGTCTACGGGCGGACGGTGAAGCTGCCGGTGGCGGCGCTGGTGGTCGACTACACCTCGGGCGGTTCGAGCCTCGTCCTCCGCCGCGACGTCGCCCGGCGCCTGTTCGGTCTCGAGGCGGCCGACATCCTCCTGGTGAAGGCGGCGGCCGGGCAGGCGGATTCGCTCCGTGCGCCGCTGGCGGCGATCGCCGAGAAGCGCACGATGCTCCTCCGCAGCTTCGGCGAGCTGCGGCAGTTCATCGACTTCACCGTCGGCGGGATCGTCTGGTCGCTGCAGTCGATCCTGTTCCTCGGCTTCGTCGTCGGCAGCCTCGGCGTCGCCAACACCGTGACGATGAACGTCCTCGAGCAGCGGCGCACGCTCGGCCTGCTCCGCGCCGTCGGCATGACCAGCCGGCAGGTGACGCGGATGGTGGTGATCCAAAGCCTGATCCTCGGGATCGTCGGTGGGTTCCTCGGCACGCTCGGCGGGATCGTGACGGCGCTGTACATCCAGTTTTCGAGCCAGCCCCTGCTCGGCCATCCGGTGCGGATGAGCTTCCGCCCGGGTGTGATCCTGGCCAATGTCCTCGCCGCGGTGCTCGTGACGGCGCTGGCCGCCTGGATCCCCGCCCGCCGCGCGGCGCGCTTGGAGCTGCTCCAGGCGCTGTCGGCGGAGTGACGGCTGGGGGAACGGCGCCGGGGAATCACGGGGGAGAACGTGTTGCGTGGCGCCCCCCCGCCGGGCGAGCAACTTCTTTTCGCCCCGGGCGTTAGTCTCTGCGGCGGGGGTGGCGTCCGACGGACGGAGGCCGGCCCGCCTGGCCCGGCGGGATCCGCCGGGTCCGTCGTCTTCCGGGGGATTTTCCATGCAGCGGTCGCTGTCGGTGGCACTGGTCGTCGGGTTGGTCGGGCTGTCGGCCGGAGTGGCCGCCGCGCAGGGCCCGGGACGGGGAATGGGGCGGATGGGGGGCGGCATGTCGTCGGCGATGCTCCTCCGCCAGGAAGCCGTCCAACAGGAGCTCGCGCTGTCCGCGGCTCAGGTCGGCGAGATCGGCAAGCTGCCCGAGGCCGCGCCACCGGGGGGCGGCAACCCGCGTGACATGACCGACGATCAGCGTCGCGCCTGGATGGAAGAGCGGATCAAGGCCCAGGCCGAGGAGGAGAAGAAGGTCGCCACGATCCTCGACGCCAAGCAGGCCGCCCGGCTCAAGCAGATCCGCGTCCAGGCCCTCGGCGGCCGGGCGCTGATGGACGAAGCGGTCGTCAAGGAGCTTGGCGTCACCGAAGACCAGATCGGCAAGGCGCGCGAGGCGATGATGGAATTGATGCAGGGCGGCCCTGGCGGCAATCCGGCCGAGATGCGCCAGAAACTCATCGACAAGATGAACACCATCCTCACTGCCGAGCAGAAGACGAAGTTCGAGGCGCTCAAGGGCCCGGCCTTCGACGTCTCGAAGCTTCAGATGCGCGGCCCGGGTGGCGGCGGCGGCCGGCGTGGCGGCGGTGCCGGCACCTGACCTGCGGCATCCAGCCATGGGCGACGACTACAATCCCTCCCGCTCCGGAACGGTCCGGAGCGGGAGGGTTTTTTGTGCGACGATCGGATGACACGTCATGTCGCGCCAATCTCGATGGCCGTCGTCACCACGGTCCAGCCATCGATGCGCCCGGCACCTCCGCTCGGGCTCGACAGAGGGGTGACGCCCCTCGCGCCTCTGCCCTCGCATCGACCCGCATGCAGTTGCGACGGGCCGATGCGAGGGCGACGGCGGAGGGGCTACGCGGGTCCCCATGAAGACGGAATGAACATGAAGCGCGCCGATGGCGATTCCACCGGATGTGCCCCGCCCGCGCACCACCTCCAATCGTGGAGGGGCTGCCCATGCCCCGAGAGCCGGCGTTCAGGCGACGAGCGGAGCCATGGATGGCGAAGCGAAGTCGTCTGCGAGCGAGCGGAGGCATTGCCGAGGGAGCCAGGCTTCGCCTGGCGACCGCAAGCCGGAGCCGACGCCGGGACGGCGGCGACGGCGCGAAAGCCTCGGGCCGAAGTGAGCGTCCGGCGACGGGGCGTGGGCAGCCCCGACCCCGCACCAGCAATCGCTGTCGATCCAGCGGACGACAAGCCGGAACCGACGCCGGGACGGCGGCGACGGCGCGACAGCCAGCGCGTGGGCAGCCCCGACCTGCGGCCAGCACGCGACGTCCAGCCAGGCACTCCGAACCACTCGCCGCAGTCCGCGCGGGGGCGAAGCCGCAACATGCTCGCTGCCATCGCGCTCCTCGCCCTCGTCGCGGTCGGCGCACCGCTCCCGGCTGCCGAGCCGGTCGCCACTTCCGCCGCGCATGTCCGGGTGCCCGACGGGTTTCGTGCCGAGCTCGTGCGGTCGGCCGTGCCCGGTGAAGACTCCTGGATCAGCATGGCGTTCGACCCGACGGGGGGAGTGATCGTCGGCCTCGACCAGCGCGGTGTCGGCCGGCTCGCCCCAGCGGCCGATGGCACGTGGGCGTTCACTCGCCTCGACGACACGCTCCGCCACTGCCGCGGCGTGCTCCACGCCCATGGGGCGCTCTACGTGTGCGCTACCGATTCCAAGGAGCTGTGGCGCCTCGTCGATGCCGACGGCGACGGCCGCTACGAGCAGCGCCAGCTCCTCAGGTCGTTCGACTACCGCAGCCGCTACGGCCACGGTCCCAACCAGCTCACCGCCGGCCCCGACGGGATGATCTACCTGATGTGCGGCGACGACGTGACGTTTCCCCCCGGCACGTCCCCCGCCTCGCCCTACCGCAACCCGCGCAAGGACCGCGTCCTCCCCGACCCGCGCGACGATGCCGGCGACGACCGCGTCGGCTTCCTGCTCCGCACCGATCCGCTCGGCACGGAGTGGACGGTCGTCACCGGCGGGCTGCGCAATCCCGTCGACGTCGCCTTCTCCCCCGACGGCGAGGCCTTCACCTGGGATGCCGACATGGAGTGGGACGTCGGTCTCCCCTGGTACCGGCCGACACGCCTCCTCCACCTCGTGCCCGGCGGCGAATACGGCTGGCGAATCGGCTCGGGCCCGTGGCCGGCCCACGAGCCCGACGCCCTCCCCGGCGCGCTCGACACCGGCCTGTCGTCGCCGACCGGCCTCGCCTTCGGCCACGGCAGCCGGTTTCCCGCGCCGTGGCGC
Organism: Planctomycetota bacterium; assembly: GCA_016872555.1. Taxonomy (NCBI): domain Bacteria; kingdom Pseudomonadati; phylum Planctomycetota; species Planctomycetota bacterium. The sequence goes on along the minus strand of VGZO01000052.1, from coordinate 15,284 downwards.
GAACGCCTGTTCATGGCCGACTGGCAGCATGGCCGGATCCTCGCCGTGACGTTGCACCCGGTCGGGGCGAGCTACGCCGCCACCGACACGCTGTTCGCCGCCGGAGCGCCGCTCAACGTCTGCGACATGGCGTTCGGCCCCGATGGCGCCCTGTGGGTAATCACCGGCGGCCGAGGCAGCACGTCGGGGCTGTACCGGATCTCGTGGGTCGGGGATGAGAGCGGCGGTGCCGGTGCCGACGGTGCCGTTCGTCCCGATCCCGGCGCCGCCGCCGCCGATCCGACCGCGGCCCGCGCGCGCCGCCGTGCGCTCGAGCGGCATCAGCTCGCTGCCACGCCCGACGCGGTCGCCGATCTCTGGCCCGACCTCGGCTCCACCGACCGGTTCCTGCGCCACGCGGCGCGCGTCGGCCTCGAGCGCCAGCCGCTCGCGGCGTGGCGCGGCCGAGTCGCCGCCGAACCCGATCCGCTGCGCCGGGCGACGGCACTGCTCGCCTGGGTCCGCAGCGCCGACGACGCCGGTCGCCAGGAGGCCCTCGCCGCCTGCTGCGACCGGGCGCTTGCCGGCGATGGCGCGGCGTCGCTGGGGGTGCTCCGTGCGGTCGAGATCGCGCTGGCCCGCGGCACCGCGCCGGCCGGGGAGCTGCGCGGCCGGTTGGTCGCGCAGCTTCGCGACCTCGCCGCCGAGCCGCTGTCGGTGATCGATCTGGTGCGCCTCGACCTGCTCGTCGCCCTCGGCGCCGGCGACGTCGCCGCCACGCTGCACAGCCGGCTCCGCGCCGCCCCCGCGCAGGAAGACCAGATCCGCCTGGTGCGGGCGCTGATCCGGCAGCCGGCGCCGCCGACCGCCGACGAGGAGACGACGCTCGTCGGGTGGTTCGCGGCGGCGCGGCGGTTTACCGGCGGGCATCTCCTCGCCAAGGTGATCGGGCAGATGGAGGAGGATTGGCTCGCCACGCTCCCCGAGGCCCGGCGCCCCGACACCGCGGCGCGGATCGCGGCGCTCGTTCCACCGCTGCCCGCCGAGGCGCCGGGCGCCGTCCGCCCCGTCGTGCAGCGCTATTCCGTCGACGACGTCGCCGCCGCGCTGCCGGCCGGCGCGGTCCGCGACCAGGCCGCCGGGCTGCGGGCGCTCGCCGCAGCGAGTTGCCTCAAGTGTCACCGCTTCGGCGCCACAGGCGCCGCGCTCGGCCCCGATCTGTCGGCCGTCGGCGGGCGCTTCGACCGGCGGACGCTCGCCGAGGCGATCGTCGATCCTGCGCGCGTCGTCGACCCGAAATACCAGGTGACGACGTGGGTCCTCGCCGACGGCCGGGTGATCACCGGCCGTGCCGCCCAGGTCGGCGCCGCGGAAATCACCGTCGAGACCGACGCCCTGTCCGGGGCGACGACGAAGATCGTCCGCGCCGAGATCGAGTCGTCGCATCCCGCGGCCGGGTCGCCGATGCCCGCCGGGCTGCTCGACACGCTGTCGGCCGACGAGGTCGCCGATCTGGTGGGGCTGTTGGTCGCGGGGGCCGCTCCCGGCGCCGCGGGCGCGCCGCGGTAAACTCGGGGGCTCGTCCGCCGCCCCCGGAGACGCCGGTGTGATCGCTCGCTCCCTCGTGGTCTGGTCTGCGATCGTCGGTCTGGCGCTCGCCGCCCCTGCGGCCGGTGCCACGGTGCGCAGCCCCGCTGCTGTTGCCTGCTTGGGCGACGGCCGGCTCGTCACCGCCAACGCCGCTGCCGGCAGCGTGAGCCTCGTCGATCCAGCCCGCGGGTTTCTCGCCGAGATCCCGGTCGGGGCGCGCCCCACGGGCATCGCGACGACGGCCAGCGGGCTGGTCGCCGTGAGTGTGCGCGAGGCGGGGGATCTGGTGCTGCTCGGCGTCGACGGTGATCGGCTCGAGGAGCGCGCGAGAGTGCACGTCGGCTTCGAGCCGTGGGACGTCGCCCTCTCCCCGGACGGCATGCGCGCTTTCCTGCCGCTGTCGGCGTCGGGCGAGTTGGCGATCGTCGATCTGGCCCGCGGGGAGGTCGCGGCGCGCCTCGCGGTCGGCAGGCTTCCGCGCCATGTCGCCGTCTCCCCCGACGGGCGCACCGTCGCGGTCGCCTGCTCGGAAGGAGCGGCGATCGTCTTGGTCGACACCGCCAGCGCTGCGGTTTCCTGCACCGCGCCATTCAAGGGGTTCAATCTCGGCGCCCTCGCCTTCGCCCCCGACGGAGCCACCGTCTACTTCGCCTGGACCTACGACGGCGGCAGCCATCCCTCCCCCGGCAACATCCGCCGCGGCTGGGTCACCGGCAGCCGCCTCGGCAAGCTCACGCTCACCGCCGAGGGGGAGCCCGTCCTCGCCGGGCTCACGCTCGACGTCTCCGGGAGGGCGGTCGGCGACGTCCTCGGCGTCGCCGTCGCCCCCGACGGCAGCGAGGTGTTCGTCAGCGCCGGCGGCACCCACGAACTGCTCCGCTTCGCCACCGCCGACCTCCCCTGGACGCAGATCAGCGGCCTCGAGGTGATGGACCCGCGCCTCGCCGCCGACGCCGCGCGGTTTTCGCGCTGCGACGTCGGCGGCCGGCCGACAGGCCTGGCGGTCGATGCGCGGCGGCAGCGCGTCTGGATCGCCAACGCGCTCACCGATGAAGTTCAGGCGGTCGCGATCTCGCCGTCGGCCGACGGGCCGGCGGTTGTCGCCGCGCTGCCGGTCGCACCGGCCGGCACGCTCGACGGGCAGGCGGCGCTCGTCCGCCGCGGCGAGGCGATCTTCCACGATGCCCGCCGCAGCCTCGACCAGTGGTATTCCTGCCACACCTGCCATTTCGAAGGGGGAGCGAGCACCGTCACGTTCGACACGCGCAACGACGGCTCGGTCGGCACCTACAAGACCGTCCTGCCGCTGTGGGGCGTGGCCGCCACCGGGCCCTGGACGTGGCACGGCTGGCAGACCGACCTGGCGCAGTCGCTGGAGAAGTCGCTCGTCGAGAGTATGCAGGGGCCGAAGCCCACGGCCGATGACGTGGCGGCGCTCGGCGCGTATCTGGAGTCGCTGTCCCCGCCGCCGAGTCCGTTCCGCGAGCCCGACGGTGCGGCGGGAATGGCTGCCGCACGGGGGCGCGAGCTGTTTGCCAGTGCCCGGGCCGGTTGCACCGCCTGCCACGCCGGACCCTACCTGACCAGTGCCGAGACCTACGACGTCGGCCTTGGCAAGTCGGCCGACCGGTATCCGACCTACAGTCCGCCGTCGCTCCGGGCGGTGTATCGCAAGACGCGCCTGCTCCACCACGGCAAGGCGCGGTCACTGGCCGACGTCCTCACCCGGTACCACGGTCCGGAGAAGGTGAGCGGCGAGGCGCCACTGTCGGCCGAGGAAGTCGCGGATCTGGTGGCGTATCTCGAGACGCTGTGACGAGGGTGATGTCGTCGGTCGACGGGGCACGGTCGACGCTGTGGTCGGCCTCTGGAGCATCGCCGCACCGCTCGCTGCTGATCGCGACACGACTGCACGCCGAGGCTTCATCCGCCGCGATGACTCCCGGAAGTTCCGGAAGGACAATTCTGCTGTGCCTGGGTAAGCGCGGTGCCATGGGAAGCCTGGGGGAACCTTGCCGATGGTGCATAGTCTTTCGACTGGGGCGGGAATGCCGATGGAGTGGGTGGGTAGCGTCCACTCTCGCTCGTGCTTCCCATGCGGCTTCATGTTGCGTCCCACCGTCGCCGCCTTCTCCCGCTGACGCGCATCGTCGCGGCTGGGTTGGCCTGCGCCCTCTTCGCCGGCCCGGCTCGCGCCGCAGACGTGGCTCCCACCGCCGTTGCAGTCGCGCCGGCCGGTGCGCTGGTCAGTGAGCCAACGCCCGATGCCGAAGGCCTGCGACTCTGGCCGATCCACGAGCGGCTCGCACAGCGATTGTCTTCCGGCGGCCTCCCCACGCCGGTGCTCGATCCCCAGCAGGCCGGCAACCTCGACCTGCGCCTGCCCGCTGCGGACGCGTCCACCGAGACACCGCGGCTCAGCCCCGTCCTCGACCCGCAACAGGTCGGCAACATCGACCGGCGGATCGCCGACGCCCAGAAGCGCCTCGCCGAGCTCGAGGAGAAAACCGACACGCTGCCGATCATCAAGCTCAGCGGGTTCTTCCAGCTCGACGACGGGCTGTTTTCACAGCCGCGGTTCAGCCGCGAGCGCATCGGCGATGCCTTCGATGGTGTCGCGTTCCGCCGGGCCCGCCTGGCCGCGGTCGGCAAGCTCACCGAGTTCACCAACTTCTCGATCGAGATGGATTTCGCCACCGCGGGGCGGCCGAGCTTCTTCGACGTCTGGGGGGAGCAGGAGCAGGTCCCGTTCTTCGGCACGATCCGCATCGGCCAGTTCCGCCAGCCGGGCACGATGGACGGCTGGACGAGCATCCGCCACCTCGAGTTTCTCGAGCGCAACGCCGTGTTCCAGGCGTTCGATCCGTTTCGCCGCGTCGGGATCATGGCCTACGCGATGAGCGACGACGAGCGTACGAGCTGGGCCTACAGCGTGTATGCCACCGGGCTGACGTTCTGGAACGGCGCCGAGACCGTGTACAGCTCGATCGGCGACAACCGCAACGGCTCGCAGATCGGCGACAACGGCGGTGTCGCGTTCGCCTCGCGGATCACTCACCTGCTCCACTACGACGACCTCGCCGACGGGCGCTACCTGCTCCACGTCGGCGGTGGGTTCCACTATGCCGCCACCGGCGGTTCGGGTTCGACCGGCGCGTTCGCCAAGACATTCCGGTCGGCGTTCTTCCCCGAGTTTTTCGTCGGGGATCAGACCGGGATCGGCCTCACCGGTGCCGGCACGCCGCTGGTCATGGACAGCGGGCGGATCCTCGCCGACGGGTTCACGCTCTCGCACCTGGAGTTGGCGGGGAGCGCCGGGCGGTTCCATTTCCAGTCGGAGGTGATGCTCGAGACGGTGGAGCAGTTCGGCGGGCCGACGATCCTCCAGCCCGGAGCCTACGCCCAGTGCGGCTGGATGCTCACCGGCGAGACCATCGGCTACCTCAAGCAGGCCGGCGTGCTCGACTACAACGTCGTCCCGTTCCGCCCGTTCTTCGGCACCGGGCGCCACGGGCGGATGGGGGGCTGGGGAGCGTGGGAGGTGGCGTTTCGCTGGTCATACGTCGACATCTCGGGCACGAACGTCAACCCCGCCAATCAACTCTCGAACTTCCCCGGTCCGCCCCCTGCCCCCAACGCCGGCGTCTACAACGCCTCCACGGTCGGCGTGAATTGGTGGTGGAACCGGTTCACGCGCGTGCAGTTCAACTGGATCCGCCCGATGCCCGACTACGTCGGCTACGGCCTGGCCCCGTTCGACATCTTCGGCACCCGTTTCCAGGTGGAGTTCTGAACGTGAGGCTCGCCATGGCATCTGTCCGCCTCTTCGCCGTCGCCTGGTTCCTGCTCGTCGTGCCGCCGTGGAGCGCCACCGCGGCGGTACCTCCTCCCCTGCCCGACGCCGAGCCGCTGGCCACGCCCGTGCCCCGGCCCGAGGGGCGATCGAATCCGCTCCGCTCCGCCGAGAAGCCGCAGGGCGACTCCCCGGCCGGTGCCGAGAACGGCGGCGACACGAAAGCGGGCACGGAGACCGTCGGCGGCGAAAAAGGCGGTGCCGAGAAAGACAGTGGCAAAAGCGAGGAGAAGCAGCCCGATCCGGCGCGAGACGGCCGGTGCGATCGCTGCGGGAGCTGCCGGCTGGTGGGCTACGTGTGCGTGCCGAGGAAGACCGAGAAGAAGATCAAGAAGGTCTGCTGGGACGTGAAATGCGAGCCGTATTGCGTGCCCGGCCGGAGCATCTTCTGCGGGCGGCAGTGCGGCAAGGACGACTGCGGCTGGTGGAGCTATCCGCTGTGGCGGCCGACGTGTGCCGAGGTGGTGGAGCGGCGGATTCCGGAGAAGCGCGAGGTGACGCGCGTCGTGCCGAGTTGGGAATGGAAGGCCGAGGAGCGCTGCGCCGCCTGTGCGTGCGGCCTGCGGTCGGGACGGGAGGGTGGCCACGCCGGCAACGCCTCAGCGGAGCCTTCGTGCACGACGGCGCCGGTCGGCAGCGGTCGATAGCCAACACCCGCCGACACCGCGCGCGTTTCCCATTCCAGGGACCCGCGAAGCCCCTCCGCCGTCGCCCTCGCATCGGCCCGTCGCCACTGTAACCGGGTCGATGCGAGGGCAGAGGCGCGAGGGGCGTCCCCCCTCTGTCGAGCCCGAGTTGAGGCTGTCCACCGAGGATCTGCCCCGCTCCGCGCCTCACTCCTCCGACGCCGCCCCCGCCGGCGCCGTCTCGTCGATCCGGCGCAGCTCCGCCGGCCGGGCATCGGCGTAGCACTCGAGCGCCGCGGCGAGCTTCGCCCGCCCCGCGCGCTGCTCCGCCGTGAGCGCCCCCTCCGCCAGTGGCGTCTTCTCCTCGGGGTCGCTCGCGAGGTCATACATCCGCCCGTCGGCGTAGAGCTTGTGATGGTGATCGAAAGCATGTTCGCGGGGCTCGGCGCCGCGCTTCAGGCGCGGCCGGTACCAGGCGTGGATCCAGTCGCGCGGCGTGCCTCGCTCGCCGGCGAGCTGCGGGAGGAAGCTCGTGCCGTCGCCGCCGGCGGGCACGGCGACCCCCGCCGCGGCGCACACCGTGGGGAGGATGTCGACCGCGGCGATCAGATCGCCGCACACGCGCGGTGTCTTGATCACCGCCGGCCAGCTCACGATCAGCGGCACGTGCGTGCCGCGGTGGGTCGTCGACCCCTTGCCGCCGCGAAACGGCCGGCCGTCGAGCGTGCCGGTGATCGCCGGGGCGGTGCCGTTGTCGCCGACAAACACGATCAGCGTGTTCTCGCGGAGCCCGAGTGCCTCGAGGCGCTCCACGAGCCGGCCGACGAGCCGATCGAGATACGCCACCATCCCGGGGAAGTGCCGGGGGCGGTCGTTGACCTTCTCGCCGGTCGCCCGCGGATCCCAGTCGGCGTCGAGGGGCGTCGGCTGGAACGGCCCGTGCGTGAGCATCAGTGGGTAGTAGAGGAGAAACGGCCGGTCGCGGATGCGCTCGAGGAACGCGTCGGCGAAGTCGGCGACCACGTCGGGGCCGTATTCGCCGGCGGTGAAGTCGCGCGGCACGCCGTCGAAGTCGAGCCCGGGGTTGGCGTAGCGCGGGGCGCGGCGTGTGTGGTTCCAGGTGCAGGCGGAGTCGAAGCCGAAGTGGCGCGGTGAGCCGGGGTCGGTGCCCAATCGCCACTTGCCGGCGACGGCGGTGGCGTAGCCCGCGTCGCGGAGGAGATGGGCAAACGTCGTCTCGGTCGGCGGCAGGCTGCCGAAGTCGACGTAGTTGCGCTTGTTCGACTTGCCGGTGAGCAATTCCGCGCGCGTCGGCGTGCACAGCGGCTGCACGTGGCAGGAGGTGAAGCGCATGCCACCGGCGGCGAGCCGGTCGAGGTGGGGCGTGGCGTAGCCGCCGCCGTTGGCGCCGACGCACTCGTAGCCGAAGTCGTCGGCGAGGATCACGACGATGTTCGGCCGCCGGTGCAACGGCGGCTCGGCCGCGCCGGCTTCATGCCACGCACCGCCGCCGACGACCGTCACGAGCACGAGCAGAGCGAAGCGGCGCATCGGTGGCCTGGTGTGGAAGAGGCAGGAGCTCCGGCGGGCGCCGTGCCGGCCGGCGCGGGGGAGGCGCCGAGTGTAACGGGCCGCCGGTCGCGCCCACGGCGTGGTGGCGCCCCCCTTGCCGAGTGGGGCGGTCGATTGCCCGGCGCGCAGCGTGGGGTTACGCTGGCGGGCGCCGAGGCGGAAGCTCTGGAGAGGCTCATGGATCTGCGGACCCACAGCGACGGCCCCCTGCTCACCGTGCGGCTGTCTGACGACGTGCTCCCCGACGTCGCCGCCGACACCGAGGTCGATCAGGCGATCACCCGCGTTCTCGCCGAGTCGCGCGTTACCCGGCTGCTGCTCGATTTCAGCGACGTGAACATGTTCAATTCGCTCGGCATTGCGGCCCTGATCCAGGTCCACAAACACTGCCGTGTGGCGGGCGTCGCGATGGCGGTCTGCGAGCTCTCCGACGACGTCGCCAAGGTGTTTCGCGTCACGGCGCTCCACCGGCTGCTCGCCGTCCATGGCACCGCGGCCGAGGCCCGCGCCGCGCTCGAGAGCGGCGCGGCGCCGTGAGGGCTCCTACCGACCGTCGTCCACCGGCGATGGAAGCTTCGCCAGCGGCGGCGCGGGGGCGGCGCTGGCCGCCTTGGTCGTCTGTTCGACGACCGTCCCCTCGAACGTGATCCGCGGGTCGGTGACGTTCACCAGCTCGTCGAGCTCGTAGACGTCGTGGTAGCCGTAGCCGTAGAGGGCGATGAACGTCGGGATGTTGAGGGCCATCATCAGCGGCTTGGCCTCGGCGGCGAATTGGCTGGCCACCTTCTGCCCGGAGCGCGGGCGCGGGGGGGCGACCTTCGAGGCGAAGTTCACCGGTTCGCCAGCGAAGTTGTTGTTGCAGTAGATGAGGATCTTGGTCGTGTGGGCGGGGATCACCGCCGCGAGGTTCTTCTCGGTGAACTCCGTGAACGCCAGGTGCTTCGCTCCCTTGACGTGGATCCGTTCGTAGCGGAAGTCGGACCGGCAATCGAGGACGATCACCCCCTCCTCGCGGCTCATCGCCAGGAACGTGTCGAGGTCGATCAGCCGGCTCCGGCGGTGGCTTTCGACCTCGGCGACGAGCGTCTTGTAGTCGTCGAAGCTGACCTTGGCCTTCGGGTAGTCCTTCGCCGCGCTGCCATCCTCACCGGCAGCCGGCACAGCGACGCCCGCACCGATCAGTGCCGCGCCCAGGATCACCTTCAGCGTCGTTGTCATGATCGTTTCTCCACTTTGGTCGGGTGGATGATCTTCGCTCCCGTCTGACCCTCCAGGCAACCTCAGAAGCGGTGTCCCGGGTCAGTATCGGCCGGGATGCCGCCACCGGGCGCTGAATCGGTGGAGTGTCTCCCGAGACGGTCGACGGCGCCGGGGGCGTCGGCGAGCAGCGGGGAGTGCCCGAGATACCGCTCGGCCAGCTCGCGCCGGCCGCGGGACAGGAGCGTCGCGTAGACGTGCAATTCGAAATGCAGCCGAAGCCGCCGCGCGGCCTCGGTCTCGCCCGTGGCGTCGAGCACGGCGACGAGCGCCTCGGCCGTGCAGACCTGCTCGGGCTTCGCCTGTTCTCGCAGCCAGTAGCGGCTCGGCTCGTCCGTCGCCCGCGCCGGCAGACAAACGCATCGCCCACGGCCGGCGACGCTCGCGAGCATCTCGCCGGCCTGCCGCCATGAGCCGTCGAGAAGCAGCACGGCCGGGCGGGGCGCTCCACCCGGGGGCTCCACGGCGCCGCGCTGCGGCAGCGGATCGCCCGACGGGTGGAGCACCCACAGCTCCCGTCCGGGCTCGAGGGCATCGGCCGGATAGCCGGCCGCCGCGAAAAACCGGTTGGCCCGCTGGTAGACGTGGCACACCGCCCCGGCCACGCTGCGGCCGACAAGCGCGCCTGTGCTCGACGGCCGGCACAGCTCGTGGCGATGGATCAGCAGCTGCACCGCGAGCTGCGTCTCGACCTGCGGCAGCAAGCCGCATGTGCACACGCGCGGCGGCAAGCTGCACCGTGGGCAGCGGGCGGCACCGGCGAGGACGACGCTACGGCCCATGGCGATCCTGTCGTTCGCCTCGAGGTTCGGTGCAAAGGTAGTCGCACGGGCGTGCCCTGGTCGAACAGGATCTTCATGCAGAGGCTTGGAGTCCGAGGCTTGAGGCCGCGAATTCAAGCACGGCTTCGACCTGTTCCCGGGTGACCCCTGGAAACCACTCGACGAACTGATCGACGGTGGCTCCGTCTTCGAGATTCGCAAACAAGGCCCGCACCGGAACCCGCGTGTTCGCAAACACCCAGGCGCCGCTCACCTTCTCAGGATCGCGTTCGACCGCTCGGCATTCCTCCCAGGAACTCATGGTTGTGCATCTCCAGGCGACTAGAGGAATCCAAGAACTAGACGGCCGTTCACTCTACCGTGTCAACTGGGCGGGGCCTCGACCGACGTCATGATTCTACCCCGGCCCAAGGTTGTCCCGCCGAGTCGTACACTGCCGGCCATGGAGCCCGCCGCCCCCTCGCCGTTTCTGGAAGTCCCCGAGGCGGAGTGGGTCTGCGCGAACGACCTCTGCTTCGCGATCTTCGATTCGTACCCCGTGTCGCCGGGGCACGTGCTCGTAATCACGCGGCGGGTCGTGCCGACGTTCTTCGAGTGCACGGCCGCGGAGCAGCAGGCGCTGTTCGCCCTGGTCGGCGATGTGAAGGCCCTGCTTGATCGGCGGCTCGAGCCCAAGCCCGATGGCTACAACGTCGGCTTCAACGCCGGGGCCGCCGCCGGGCAGACCGTGCCGCATGTGCATGTACACGTGATCCCGCGGTACGCCGGCGACATGGACGACCCCCGCGGCGGGGTTCGCCATGTGATTCCAGAGAAGGGGAATTACTTGGCGGGGCCGGTTGCCCCAAGCTCGGGCGCCCCGCGGCTCTCCCTCACCACTGGGCCCGATCGGCCGCTTTGGCCGCGTCTCGCCGAGCGGCTGCCGGGGGCGAGCGAGATCGACCTGCTCGCGTCGTTCGTGCAGCCCTCGGGGCTCGATGTCATCCGCGCGGGGCTCTTCAGCGCGATCGCCGCCGGGGCCCGCGTGCGGCTGCTCGTGGGGGATTATCTCGGCATCACGTCGCCCGAGGCGCTGCGGCAGCTGCTTGGATGGATCGACTATGCCGGCGGGGCGACGCCTCTCCTCGCGGGAGAGGAAGGCCGAAGGCCGGGAGAGGGAGCATTCCTGGCCCGGCTCGCCGAGATGGCGAGACTCCGCGGTTCGCCCGATTCGTTTCACCCGAAGGCGTGGCGGATCGCGGATTCGTCGGGTGGGATCGTGGTCGTGGGGTCGAGCAACCTCTCGCGGTCGGCCTTGGTCTCGGGCGTCGAGTGGAATCTGCTCGGCGAGACGTCGGGCTCGGGCGACCTCGACCGCGAGCTCGTCGCCGCGTTCGACGGTCTTTGGCAGCAGGCCACGCCGCTCTCGCCGGAGGTGGTCGATCGGTATGCCGCCCGGGCCGCGGTCGCGGCCGAGCTGCGTCGCGCGTGGGATGGCGCGCCCGCCGTGGCCCCCGCACCGCCCGTCACATTCACCCCGGATGGAAAAAGGTGTCAGGAACCCTTTCCCGGTCGCCGCAGGCGACACGGCCCTGGCCGGCGAGGCCGGCCAGGGTGCTTCGCAGAAAAGGTTCCTGACACCTTTTTCGGCGTCGTGCGACCTGTCCGGCCAGCTCGTCATCGCCTCGATCCAGAAGCTCTCCCGCCCCGACAGTCTCGCGGCCCTCGCGGCTGCGGCCCCGTTTGATTCCATTGTGATCGACGAGGTGCACCATGCCGAGGCGCCGAGCTACCGCCGCGTGCTCGCGCGGCTGTCGGAGCTGTCGCGGGCTGCCCCGTCGTTCACGCTCGGCCTCACGGCCACGCCCGAGCGGACAGACGGCGTCGACGTGGCCACGCTCTTCGACGACATCCTCGCGGCCCAGGCCACGATCGGCCAGGGAATAGCGGAGGGGTCGCTCGTGCCGTTTCGGTATCGGGGGCTCAAGGACGACGTCGACTTCGAGCAGATCCCCTGGCGCAACGGCCGCTTCGATCCGGCCGTGCTCGAAGCGGCCCTCGAAAACGCTCCCCGCATGGAACGCCTCTGGGCCGAGTGGCAGGCCGCCCCGGCCGGTCGCACGCTCGTCTTCTGTTGTTCGCGGCGGCATGCCGTGTTTGCCCGGGATTGGCTCCGGAAGCGTGGCGTGGCCGCGGCGGCCATGTTTTCGGATGCGGCCGACCCGGGCGGCCCCGTCTCCGACCCGCGTATGGCGTCGCTGGCCGCCTTCCACGCCGGCACCCTCTCGGCCCTCTGCGTGGTCGACCTCTTCAACGAGGGCGTCGACATCCCGCTGGTCGACCGCGTGGTGATGCTCCGGCCCACGGAATCAAAAATCGTGTTCTTGCAACAGCTCGGCCGCGGCCTGCGGGCGGCGGAGGGCAAGCTGCGGCTCGAGGTGATCGACTTCGTGGGCAATCACCGCGTGTTCGCGAGCCGGCTCGTGCATCTGCTCTCGCTCGCCCCTGCGGCCACCGCCGACGCCACGGGGTTTGCCCTCTTGCAGCGGTATCTCGACGGCCGGGAGCCGGCGCTTCCGGAGCAATGCGTGCTCGACGTGGAGCTCGAGGCGAAGGAGCTGCTCGCGCGGTTTCTGCCGGTATCCGGCACGCGCGTCGTCCAGGCGTATCGCGATCTGCGAGCGGACTTGGGTCGGCGGCCCACGATGACCGAGCTGTTGCACCGTGGCTACAACCCGCGCGTCTTGCCGCCAGAGTTCCCCACGTGGTTCGACTTCATTGCTGCGGAGGGAGACGCAACAGCCGCTGAGGCCGAGTGTCTTGCAAACTTTCAAGAATGGTTCGTGATGCTGGCGACGACCGCCATGACGAAGTCGTTCAAGATGGTGTTGCTCAGGGTGCTGCTCGATGATGGCGCTTTCTGGAGCGGGATGCCGATGGCTGATTCAGCAGCGAAGGCTTGGACCTTTCTTGCTGGGCATCCCGCTTTGCGAGGCGAGCTTGGCGACCACGACGACAAGCGTTCCGCTGCGGCCGCGCCACGCGGATGGGTGTCGAACTGGCGGAAGTTCCCGATCTCAATCTGGATGAAAGAAAAAAACGGCAAGCGCTGGTTCAGCGCCGAGGGCGGCCGTTTCGGCGCGGGATTCGCATGTCCTGATTCACTGCGCGACGCCTTCGAAGTTCTCACGGGCGAGCTTGTGGATTACCGTCTTGCGGCGCACGCCCGGCCTCGGACCGCCGCGAACGGCTTCGAGGCCAGGGTGATTCAATCACGTGGAAAGCCCTTCCTGAAAATCCCCACGGCCGAAGACGAACTGGGCCGGCCGACTGGGCCAGTGCCCGTAGTCCTTCCCGATGGCCGCATCTGGGAGTTTCGCTTTGCTCGGATCGTCTGCAACGTCGCGGGACCGCCCGAGGAGAAAGCGGGCGACACACTGCCGAATCATCTGCCCGAGCTTCTGCGGCAGTGGTTTGGTCCCGACGCCGGGCTGCCCGGTACATCGTTCAAGGTGAGCTTTTGCCGAGATGGAAACCAGTGGGTGGTGGAGCCGCTCACGTACTTGGCGCGGGCTGGAGCGTATGCCCCATCGGCGGTGGCCCCGGAGCCGCTTGGCAAGCGACCGGCAGACAATCGCGATTCCATGCCATTCTCGCTCGTCGATTCGCCGCCGGGTGGACGCAAATCAGCCACCCACGTCCCGGTCTACGACCTCACCGCCGCGGCGGGCTTTTGGGGACCGGAGAGCGTGCCGGAGGAGATCGGCTGGACGGAGGTGCCGGGCGTTTCGCTCAAGGCCGGCATGTTCGTGGCGCGGGTAACGGGCACGTCGATGGAGCCGCTGATCCCGGACGGCTCATGGTGCCTGTTCCGCCCGTGTCCGGCGGGCTCGCGCGAAGGCCGGATCGTGCTCGTGCAGCTGGGCACGGACGGCGCGGGCGAGAACGGCGGCCGGTTCACCGTCAAGAAGTACCACTCGGAGAAGATCGTCACCGCCGCCGGCTGGCGGCACACTTCGCTTCAACTGCTGCCGCTGAACCCGGCGTTCGAGCCGATCGAGATCGAGGGGGAAGTAGCGGGCGACGTCGTGATCGTTGGAGAGTTTGCCGTACTTATCCCACAGTCATGACGTTGGTATCCGAGCCGAATATGCGTCAGCCGCAACACGAGCACTACGAGGCGATCGGTCGTGCGTGGGCGATTTCGTCCGCGTGGGCCTGCCGGACCTGGTCTGCCCGAAGTGTGGAAACCGCGATCGTCTCGCCATCCAGCGTCATGAACTCGACTTCGTATCCCCGGCCTTCGCCGTGCACGAGCACGACAGTGCCGATGTCTCCAGCCGCGAGCTTTTGCTCTGGCAAATCACACGTGAGCACGACTTCGTCAAGTTCGCGAATCACAGTTGGCTCGCCCTCGCTATCGGCTTCGTACGACTGCGTCATTCTACCGTCTCCTTCCGCGGATTGGGTGGGCGGTCACGAAACGAGGTATTTCCTGGCCATGATCGATGAACCACGCTGTACGAATCCTCGCTCGCTGACCATTTGCCGAACAGATCCAGCCATCGATCACGTACCGAACGCCAAACTCGGTGACCGTCTCGTGCAGCACGTCGTTCTCCATGGCGTGGCGCGTCAGTTCGGTCGCCAACGATTCGGGTGCCGACTCGTCGAACCCGAGGTTTCGGAAAAACGTTGCCTTGGATTTCCCTCGAGGGTGCGTGGGGCTGAGCAAGTAGCCCAGGATCTTGTCGATCGGAACCGTCGCGAGGTGGGCATTGGGGAGTTTCATCAGCGTAATCAAACGGAACCGAAAGAGTGTACAGAAGTGCATTCTCGCGTCAAGCCCATCGCTCGAACGGCGTTGCCTCGGGGCCAACGTTGTCCCTCGGCCCCGTACTCTGGCGGCCATGGTTGTGCTACGCCCCCGTTACACCACCCACGTCCCGGTCTACGACCTCACCGCCGCGGCGGGCTTTTGGGGACCGGAGAGTGTGCCGGAGGAGATCGGCTGGACGGAGGTGCCGGGCGTTTCGCTCAAGGCCGGCATGTTCGTGGCGCGGGTGACGGGCACGTCGATGGAGCCGCTGATCCCCGACGGCTCATGGTGCCTGTTCCGCCCGTGTCCGGCGGGCTCGCGCGAGGGCCGGATCGTGCTCGTGCAGCTGGGCACGGACGGCGCGGGCGAGAACGGCGGCCGGTTCACCGTCAAGAAGTACCACTCGGAGCTATCTACGGATTTGGCCGTCACCGCCGAAGGCTGGCGGCACACTTCGCTTCAGCTGCTGCCGCTGAATCCGGCCTTTGAGCCGATCGAGATCGAGGCTGAGCAGGCCGCAGACGTCGTGATCGTCGGAGAGCACATCTTGATCATTCCGGATGCCGGGTTTACCGGTTGAACCCGGCGTGTCCTTCCTACACCGTTCGATCCTCCACCCAAGGTCCGCCGGCTGACCAGGTGCTGATAAACGGCCGATCATCACGAAATGCGGTCAGCGGAGGCCAGATCAACTGCTCCACGATCTCGATGACACGAGCCGGATCGGGCGGAGCCTCGAGGCGGCTGCGGCGCAGAAACGCCTTCCACTGCACGGCCCGGCTTGGATCAGCCATAAAAATCGGCGTCAGTGCCATTGGCCGCTCATC
>VGZO01000051.1 GCA_016872555.1 Planctomycetota bacterium | reverse complement strand
ACCGCGGGAGACGCCAAGGGTCTCCCGGGTCGCCGGCGGCCGCAGCCTGCGGCCGAGCCAGCTTTCAGTGGACAAAGCCCTCCATGGCCCCATCCGGCCGCGGGACGGCCGGCTCAGTTTGTCCACTTGGGCGACCGCGGGAGACGCCAAGGGTCTCCCGGGTCGCCGGCGGCCGCAGCCTGCGGCCGAGCCAGCTTTCAGTGGACAAAGCCCTCCATGGCCCCATCCGGCCGCGGGACGGCCGGCTCAGTTTGTCCACTCTGGAGATCGACCGACCTCAGAAGCCGCCGTCGATGTGCGCGCCGCAGTTGTGGCAGCGCGGCAGCGCGACGGGGGGAGGGGTCGGCAGATAGCCGTCGTGGAACAGCGTGTGGAGCCGGGGGAAGAACGGCGGCAACGACACGCCCAGCGCCCGGTGCGAGAACAGTCCGCAGCCCTGGCATCCCATCCGCGCACACGCCGGGCCGTAGCCGCCGCAGTGGTGGCAGGCTGGACCGCAGGCCGCGTTGGGAGCCGCCGCGACGCTGCGGTGCCACGGCGGGGACTGCCGTACCGGCGCGCCGTAGCCCGGCGGCACGGTCATCCGCGGGGACGGGAAGTCGCCGAACTCCTGCCCGCCGACCGGCGCGGACGCGGCACCGACGAGGAGGGCGACGGTCGCCAGCGCCGCAAAGGCGGCGACCGCCCCTGGGGACGACGGCCGACGGTGGCGGGGGGGGCGATGGTACGCGCAGACGCTCATGGCGATCCTCGGGCATACGGTTCCGGGCACGATCCCTCGGCCCCTTGGCTTGTCGACGCCCGGAGGAGCGGCAGTTGAGTCGCCGTCGCCACTGGGAAGGGGGACCGGTCCGTGAAGAACTGCCGGCAGGCGCGATGATCCAAGGGGGCGAAGACGTGCCGCCGGACGGCGCCACGCGGGGTAGGATGGCGAAGGGTTGCGACGGACGGTCCGCCGACCCTGCCACCGGACCAGGCCCATGCCCGCGATCCTCGTGCCGCACGCCGGCACCGACCCGCTGATCCTCGAAGTCGGATTCGGTGCCACCGCGGTCGACCTCGCCGGGCCTCCGGGCACGACCGGCGAGGCGGCGGTCGGCCTCGTCCGCACCGCGCTCGATCACCCTCCCGGGGGCCCGCCGCTGGCGGCGCACGCCGTCCCCGGTGACCGCGTCGCCGTGGCGCTGGCCGGCGCCGTTCCCCAGCCGACCGCGGTGATTGCCGCGCTCCGTTCGGCGCTGGCCACGGTCGACGCCGTGGCCGGAGCGCCCGTGGTCCTCGCCGCGCACGGCGCCGACGCGCCCGTCCCCGGGGGCGCGACGGCGTTCACCGGCCGCACCGCCGCTGAAACCGCCTACCTGACTGCCGACGAGGCCGGCCGCCCGCTGTACCTCGCGCGGGCACTGGTCGATGCCGATCTGGTCGTCGAAGTCGCGTCCTGGCATTGGGACGCGGCCCTCCATGCCGCCGACCCGACGCTGGCGGTGTGGCCGGCCTTCGGCCGTGCCGGCAGCGCCACGCCGCTCGAGCGCCGGTTGGCGCGGCGCGGACGCAAAGGCCTGGAGGCGTGGACGCTCGCCGCCGAGCGGATGCGCTGGCACCTCGGCGTGACCGCCTGCCTGCGGCTCGTTCCGGGGCGTGACGGGACGCTCCTGGCAGCCTGCTTCGGGGCGCCGTCGGCCGCCGCCGCCGCCGCCCGGAAAGGCGCCATGGGCTGGCGGCCGCGCATCGCCGCCCCTGCGGCGCTGGCCGTCGCGACGCTGTCGCCGTTCGCCAGCGGCGTGGCGTCGTTCACCCGCGCCGTCGCCGCCGCGGCGCGGGTCACGACACCCGACGGCACGATCTGCGTCATCGGCGACGTCGCCGCACCCGGGCCGGTGTTCCGCCGCTGGCGTGAAGGGGTCGCGATCCGCGCACTGGTCACCGAAGCGGTGGCGGGACGCGATCCGGCGCTCGTCGCCGACGCCGTCCAGGCCCGGTTGTTCGCCCGCGCGCTGGGGAGCCGGAGGCTGGTCCTGCTCTCGTCGCTCGATGCGGCGCTGGTCGAGGAACTCGACTTCGGCAACGCCCGGTCCCCCGAGGCGATCGAGCGCCTCGCCGCGCGGGCGGCGTCGCTGGTCGTCCTCCGGGAGGCCGACCTGCTCTGGCCCCAGCACCCGGGCGGCTGAGCTTTCCGTGGGCAACGCCATCCCTGGCCGAACCCGGCCACGGGGGCGGCCGGCTCACGTCGCCTCGCGGTCAGTCGATCGCCAGTGGTGCCAGCAGCCGACCGCGGTCGATGGCGCCGTAGTGCCGGCAGTCGTGGCTCACCGCCGGGGCGTCGCCGAGCAGGAACACCTCGCGCGGGCCGAGCACCCATTCGCGCCGGCCGTCGGCGGCGGGGCGGTGGACGACGTCGCGCCACAGCCCACCGGCGACCACCGTCGCCCCCGGGCAGCGGACCTCGGCCCTGAACGGCGCTGCCGTGGCGACACTCCACGGGAGCTCCACCTGCCACCCGGCCGGCATGCCCGGGGGCCAGGGCACCCGTGAACCGTCGGCGGCAGGTGGCGCATTCGTCGCCGGCCAGGCGACGGCGACGAACCGCCCGTCGAGCCGGCCGGCGACGAGCAGCGCGGCGTCGGCGCCCTCGAGACGCCAGGTCACGATCCGGTCGCCGAGCGTCACCGTGACGCGGCGCGGCGGACCCGCCGGACCGGCGGCCACCAGGGCCCACGCTCCCCCGTCGCTCGCCGGGAGGAGGAGTCGCCGCTCCGACACCGCTTCCGGGCAGTCGTCGTACACCGCGCCGGTCGCCGTGATCGTCACGGTGTCGCCGCCTCCGGAGAGCGTCGCCGCGACCGCCGAGGCGGTCGCGCGGAGGAGCGGCGGCGCTGCCGGCAGCCTCCGGCCGTCGACGACGAGATCGCCGTCGTCGATCGCGACCCGCTCGCCGGGCAGGCCGACCAGGCGCTTCACGGCCAGCGCCCCGTCGGGGGCACGGAACACCCAGCGTTGCTGGCGGTCGAGGCCGGCAATCGCCATGGCGCGTTCGCGCCAGCCGATGCTCACGACGGCCTCCGGCGCGAGTCCGGGGAGCATCGACAACCCCTCGACGCGCAGCTGCCGGGGGGGCATGGCCGCCGCCACCGCCGCGAGCACTGCCAAGGCCACCGTCACTCGCCGCACCGCCGCACCTCGTCCGGCGCCGGGCCGGTCAGGCCAGGCCGGTAAGCGGGCCATCGGCACAGAAATCGGGGTTGCCGAAGCGCTCCAGGCCGGTGACTCCGAAGGCGTGGGCCAGCGACAGCAGGAAGCGGTTGTGCGGGACGCCGGGAAACTCCAGGGCCCGGCCCGTCGTGAACCCCAGGCCGCCACCGACGAGGACCCACGGGATGTCGTTGCGGGTGTGGGAGTTGCCCTCGCCGAGCTCGTTGGTCCAGAGGATCGTGGTGTGGTCGAGGAGCGACCCGGAGCCGTCGGGCTCGGGCGTCTCGGCGAGGCGCCGGGCGAGGTGGGCGATCTCGCCGGCATACCAGGTGTTGATCTTCGTCAGTTTTTCCTGGGCCGCTTCGTTGCCGTTGGGCTCGTGCGACAAGTCGTGCTGCCCCTCGTCGACCCCGAGCCATTTCATCCGCGCCTGGCCGACGGAGTTGGTGTATTGGAGGCTCGCGACGCGCGTGAAATCGGCCGCCAGCGCCGCCACCACCAGCTCGATCTGCATCCGGCTGATCTGCGGCATCCGGTCGTTGTCCTCGAGGATCCCCGGCTCGAGCACCGGCACCGGGTGGGCGGCCGCGGCGCGCTGCGCCGCCAGTTCCGTCTCCAGCCCGCGGACCAGCGCCGCGTGCTCCTCGAGGATCCGCCGGTCGGCGGCCGGCACCGCCGCCGCCACGGCACGGAGATCGTCGACGACGTCGTCGAGCACGCTGGACAAAGCCTCGCGGTCGCGGGCCTGGCCGTAGAGCCGGGCGAACATCCGGTAGGGATCGTCGATCGGTGCCACGGGGCGGTTGGGGCCGGCGTAGATCATCCGCGTCCAGGTATCGGCCCGCTCGGGCACGAGGACGCCGAACTCGAGCGACCCGAACCGGGTCGCGGTGTCGGGCCGGGCCTGGAGGTGGGCGCGGATCTGCTGGTCGATCGACGGCCCGCTCGACCAGCCGGCCGGCGTGTCGCTGCCCCCCTGGATGTTGCCGGGAAACAGTTCGACGCCGGTCAGCAGGCAGCCGATCCCGCGCATGTGCCCGTCGCCGTCGCCGCGGATCTTGTTGCAAACCCCCTTGAGCGTCAGGAGCCGGTCACGAAACGGCTCGAGCGGGGCGAGGATCGGCGGGAGCGCGGCGGGAGACGCGGAGTCCCAAAGCGCGGTGAACGATCCGGCGGCGGGCCAGAAGTTCTTCCGCACCGTTCCGTCCGGGGAGAAGACGATGACGAGGCGCTGCTTCGGCCCGGCCGCAGCCGCATGGGCGAGGCTGGGGAGGTTGCCGAGGAACGGCAGCACCGCCCCGCCGACCCCGAGGCGGCCAAGCAGCTCACGCCGCGCCAATCGCTCGCGCCCGTCGCTCATCAGGGTGCTCCTGCGGACGAAACCGCCGCCGTAGCCGGGGGCCCGGCGGCTGCCACCACCATGATATCGACCGCCAGACGGCGGATGTCGTAGCCCTGTTCCCGGAACGAACGGCCCAGCTCGGCGGCCAGATCGGGGCCGAATGCCGCCAGCGGCTGCTGCACGAGGCCGTGAAACATGACGCGCACGAACGTCTCGGCCGCGTCGTCGCTGGCGGCGACCATCCCCCCCAGTTCACGGGCACCGCGAAACGCGACCGCCGGCCCGTGCCGCGGCTGGTACGCGCCGTTGTCGTCCACCGGCACCCCGTCCGGGGTCACCGTCGGACGGTAACGGCCGATCGCGTCGTAGGCCTCGAGCGAAAACCCGAGGGGATTGATCGCCGCATGGCAGGTCCGGCAGGTGGCGGGGCTCGTCTGCAGCTCGACCCGCTGCCGCGTCGAGAGCCCGGGATGGAGGTCGGGGGCGAGCGGGGCGATCGCCTCCGGGGGAGGCCGGAGGACGTTGCCCAGCACGCTGCGGACGAGGAACACGCCGCGGTGGATCGGCGACGTCCCCCCGCGGTAGGCCAGCTGGGACATCAGGTAGGGGTGGGTGAGCAGGCCGGCACGATGGCCGTCGTCGGGGCGCGTCCGCCGGAAATCGGCGCCGGGCGGGAGATCGATTCCGTACAGCAGCGCGAGGCGGCCGTTGAGCGGCAGTCGGTCGTCGGTAAACAAGCGACGGAAGTCGGCGGTGGGCCCGCCCCAGAGGATGTCGTCGAGCTGGATCTCGAGGCTCGTCCGCAGGTCGGCAGCGACTTCCACCGTGAACTCGGGGAACCGCGCCGGGTCTTTCTCGGGCACCTCCGCCTGGTCGAGCCGCAACCAGGCGACGAGCGTGTCGCGGAGCTTCGCCCGGCCGCGGGAATCGCCGAGCATGCGCTCCGCCTGGCGGCGGACCTGCTCCGGAGTAACCAGCTGACCACGGGCGGCGGCCTCGCGGAGCTCGCGATCGGGAAGTGAATCCCACAGACCGAGGGCCAAGCGCCCCGCGACGGCCTGGCCGGCGGCGCGGGGCTCGGCGGCCTCGTCGCCACCGAGACGGAACAGGAACCGTGGCGACGACAGCACCGCCAGCAGCGACCGGCGCAGCCCGGCGTCGGCGTCGACACCCTCCAGCGGCCGTTCGACGAGCCGCTGCCGGGCCTGGTCGTCGAGCGGACCGCCACAGGCCCGTTCGGCGAAGGCGAGGGCGAACTCGCGCAGTTTCCGCGGTCGCTCGTCGGCCTGGCGGCGCGTGCGCGCAAGCCGGTCGACGTCGGCGCCGACATGGTCGGCCGTCTCGATCGCCGCCGCCGTCACCGCGGCCAGCCATTCGGGCGACACGTCGGTGCCGCGCACCGACCCCGTGCTCCGGTCGTCGGGCGGAAACGGCGTCGCGAGCACGAGCGTGGGGGGCGCCTCGCGCGGAATCAGGCAGCGCTGCGGCACCGTCTCGAGCGTTCCTCCCGGCCGGCGCCACAGCAGCTCGATCGTCGCCCGCGTGGGGCGCTCCTTGGCCGGATTGTCGACCCCCTGGTTGGCCTTCGAGAACTCGAGCACCAGCCCGTGGGGACGCCCGCCGAGGAGCATCGTCGTCCCGCGGTACTCCGTGTCGTCTCCCGATTTGACCCAGGCGTCGATCAGCGGCCGTTCGGCGTCGCCGCGCTGATTGACGTACAGCCGGACGGCGTGCTCGGTGCGGACGACGAACTCGTGGAGGCCGGTGTCGGGCGGGATCACCGATCCCGCCCAGCGGATCGCGAACCGCCCCGGCTCGAACGATTCGGGGTCGGGGCCCTCGGTGCCGAAATCGAAGCGGACGAGCGGATCGATCCGCTCGAAGACGCGCTGCGCGCGGTCGAACGACCGCCCCTTGTGGTAGCTCCCCTCGAGGCCGCGCTCGCCGTCGAGACCGGGCAGTTCACCGGCGAAGCCGCCGACCAGATCGGCGACGGCATGGCGGTGCTGGCGGACCGTGAGCCGCGCGATCTCGACACGCGGTGGCCGGGTGCGGGCGCGGGCCAACGGCGAATAGAACGCGCCGTGGACGTACTCGGCCACGTCCCGCGCGGCCTCGGGCCCGACCGCGTCGGGGTCGTCCTCGGGCATCGTCTCGTCGACGAGGCGGGCCAGTTGGGCGACCGACTGCTCGCCCACCAGGGCGCGCGGCACCTGTGCCGTCCCCGTCCCATCCACGCCATGGCAGCGCTGGCAGTGGGTGCGGTAGACGGCCGCCCCGGGATGCTCCGGCTCCGCACCGGCCGCGACCGCGACCGGCAACACGAACGCCGCCGCCAGGCACGCCCTCCCCGCCAGGCCACGGGGGGCGCCGGCTGCGGATTGGTCAGCCACGCGTTCCGCCCAGGCAGCCACCATCGCCGGAATCCTCGTGCACCTCACTCGTCAACTGTCTCCGCTCCCACTGTAGTCGGCCGCTGCGCGGGGGCGCAATTCCAACAGGACACTCGAGTTGTCGCTCCCGGGGAGCGGCCAGGCGGCGATTCGGCGGACCGTCAGGCGGCGCAGCGCCCCCCGGTGGCGGGCGTCGCGCTTCTCCTCCTCCCAGCGCGGCCCCTTGACCAGCAGCATCCGGCCGTAGGAATCGGCGACCGGCTCGAACCAGGAAAGGAGCTTGAGCAGCGGCGCCACCGCGCGGACGACGAGGGTGTCGAATCGATCGCCGCGCGCCCGCCGCGCCACCAGCTGCTGTGCCGGCCCCTCGTGGACCGGCACCCCGAGGCCCGCTTCGGCGACGATCGCGGCCACGGCCCGGGCCTTCTTGGCGACGCTGTCGACAAGCTCGACGCGCAGATCCGGCCGGAGGGTGGCGAGGATCAGCCCGGGGACGCCGCCGCCGGTGCCGACGTCGAGCACCCGCTCGCCGGGAGCGAGGTGGGGGGCGATCGCGCAGGAATCGGCCACGTCACGGCCGACGAACCGGCCGACGTCGGTGTGACGGGTGAGGTTGAGGCGCTGGTTGGCCCGCCACAGCGCCGCCGCGTAGGCCGCCAGGCGTGGGGCGGCGTCGTCGGACACGGCCAGCCCGAGGCGCCGGCATTCGTCGCCGATCGCCCGGGCCAGCTCCGTCTCGTCGCCGCTCGTGCCGGGAGCACCCGCAGGCGTGGTCACTTGATGAACAACAGCTCGCGGTAGGTGGGGAGCGGCCAGAGATCGTCGGGGAGGATCGTCTCGATCTGGTCGGCGATCTCGCGGAGCGCGTTCATCGCCGGGATGACGTCGGCGTTGAAGTGCTTGACCTCGGCCCGCAGGTCGGCGGCTCCGTGGTGGCCGAGGGCCTTCTCCAACCCCTCGATCCGCTTCTCGAACTCCCCGACCAGCCCGGTGAGCTTCTCGAGCGTGCCCATGTGGACCGGGGCCCCGAGCGTCTTGAGCTTGCTGGCGGTGTCGACCAGCTCGCCCTGGTAGCGGTAACCGGCCGGCAGGATCAACGTCCGGGCGATCTGCAGCGCCGACTGCGCCTCGGTGTTGATGTCCTTGCAATACCGCTCCATGTAGATGTCGTAGCGGCTGCGCATCTCGCGTTCGGAGAGGACGCCGTACTTCTCGAACAGGGCGATGTTCTTCGGGGCCACGAGGACGTCGAGCGCCTCGGGGGTGGCGCGGAGGTTGGGCAGCCCGCGCTTGGCCGCCTCCTCGTGCCATTCCTGCGCGTAGCCGTTGCCGTTGAAGATCACCGCCTTGTGCTTGGCGACGATCTCCTGGAGCAGCTTCTCGACGGCGCCGGGGAGCTTCTTGACGTCGCCGCCGGTCGCCTTCTCCAGCTCGGTGGCGATGAAGTCGAGACTCTCGGCGACGATGGTGTTGAGGGCCACGAGCGGGCCGGCGATCGACTGGCTCGAACCGACCGCGCGGAACTCGAACTTGTTGCCGGTGAAGGCGAACGGACTGGTCCGGTTGCGGTCGCCGGCGTGCTTCGGCAGCGGCGGCAGGGTGTCGACCCCGACTGTCAGCGTGCCCGACGACTTGCTGGTCGTCGCCTTCCCCTTCTCGATCTGCGCGAACACGTCGGCGAGCTGCTCGCCGAGGAAGATCGAGATGATCGCCGGGGGGGCCTCGTTGGCCCCGAGGCGGTGGTCGTTGCCGCTGAAGGCGACGACCGCGCGGAGGATGTCGGCGTGGAGGTGGACGGCGCGGATCACCGCCGCGCAGAACACGAGGAACTGCATGTTGGCATGGGGCGTCTCACCGGGCTCGAGGAGGTTGCCCAGCCGGCAGCCGATCGACCAGTTGACGTGCTTGCCCGAGCCGTTGATTCCGGCGAACGGCTTCTCGTGGAGCAGGCAGGTCATGCCGTACTTCTGCGCCATCCGCTGCAGCATCTGCATGATCGACTGCTGGTGGTCGGTGGCGATGTTGGCGTTTTCATAGACCGGGGCGATCTCGTATTGGCTCGGCGCGACTTCGTTGTGCCGGGTCTTCACCGGGACGCCGAGCTTGTACAGCTCGCGCTCCGTGTCGAGCATGAAGGCGAGGACGCGCTCGGGGATCGCGCCGAAGTACTGGTCCTCGAACTCCTGCCCCTTGGGCGGCTTGGCGCCGAACAGCGTCCGCCCGGTCATCATCAGATCGGGACGGGCGAAGAACAGGTTGCGGTCGATGAGGAAGTATTCCTGTTCCGGCCCGGCCGAGGCCGACACCTGGCCGATGTCGGTGTGGCCAAACAAAGCCAACACCCGCCGCGCCTGCTTGTCGATCGCCTGCATGCTGCGGAGCAGCGGCGTCTTCTTGTCGAGCGCCTCCCCCGTCCACGAGCAGAACGCCGTCGGGATGCAGAGCGTGGTGCCGTTGGGGTTGTCGAGGATGTAGGCGGGGCTGGTCGGATCCCAGGCGGTGTAGCCCCGCGCCTCGAACGTGGCCCGGAGACCGCCGGAGGGGAAGCTCGAGGCGTCGGGCTCGCCCTGGCAGAGCTCCTTGCCGGAGAACTCCGCGATCGCCTGGCCGTCGCCGGTGGGGGAGAGGAAGCTGTCGTGCTTCTCCGCCGTCAGCCCGGTGAGCGGGTAGAAGACGTGGGCGTAGTGGGTCGCCCCCTTCTCGATCGCCCAGTCTTTCATCGCCAGCGCCACCGCGTCGGCGATCCCCGGATCAAGCGGCTTGCCCTGCTTGATCGTCGCCTGCATCGCCTTGTAGACGCTCTTCGGCAGGCGCGCTTTCATCACCGCGTCGTTGAACACGTTGGCACCGAACAGCTCGCTCGTCGGCGTCTCGCGGAAGTTCCACGACTGACCGCTCGGCTGGTAGTTGTTGATGGCGGCGATCGCGCTGGCACGGGCGGTGGTCATCGGGGCGTTCCTTTTGTGGCGGGGCCGCGCCGGGACATCGAGCCCGGCGACGACGGCGAGGGGGATGGCTGTGGCACGGCCGACGGCCGACCGCGGCACGGACGGCGGAGAGCATCTCTCCACCCGGTTCCGTACCCCAGTGCGGTGCGAACGTCGCCGCGAAGGCGTGGAGACTCGACAGGGTTCCGAGCAAGCGCCGCCCGGCAGTTCGCGCCCCGCCCGGCGCGAACCGACGACTGCGCGACACAAACGCCCGCCGCACCGGAGGGCCGGGACGACGAACCGCTACCCGGATCCCGTACCGTCGCCAGAAGAAGTTCGCACGGCGCGGGGATCGGACAATTCGGCATGGGGAGACTAGCCGCCGTCGGGCGGTTGTTCAAGCACCGCAAGGGGGCTCCCGCCGCGGCGGGGAGGGCGGGTTCAGCGGGCCGCCTGGGCCCGTGGCGGCATCGTCTCGACGGACCGGCGGGCGACGGCCAGCGCCGCCTCGAGCCAGCCGTCGATCGCCTGCTCGCCGGCCGGCGACTCGACGTCGCCACCGCTCACGGGCCGCGCCGCCGACCGCACCTCGACGTGCGGCTGGACGCCGACACGGGCGTAGGGCTGGCCGGTCGGGGAGAAGAAACGCGCCGTGGTCAGCCGCATCCCGACGCCGGCGACCTCGAGCGGGAAGATTCCCTGGATCGAGCCTTTGCCGAAGCTCCGCGCACCGACCAGCGTGCCCCGGCCATGGTCGCGGATCGCACCGGCGAGGATCTCCGACGAACTGGCCGAGTCGCCGTCGATGAGCACCACCAGCGGCATCCGCCAGGTGCCCGAGCGGGTCGCGGTGTAGTTGAAATCCTCCTCGGGGCTGCGGCCGCGCGTCGCCACCACGAGGCCCCGGTCGAGGAACAGGTCGGCGACGTCGACGGCCGCCGACAACAGCCCGCCGGGATTGCCGCGGAGATCGATCACGAGGGCGCGCATCCCGGCGGCGTCGAGGCGGCGCAGGGCCCGCTCGAGATCGGCGGCCGTGGTCTTCTGGAACGACGAGATCCGCACGTGGGCGATCCCGGCGGCGGGGTCGACGATCTTGACGTCCTCGACGCTGGGCACCTCGACCTGCTCGCGCCGCACCACCACCCCCTGCGCGGCGGTGCCGCCCCGCGCGACCGCCAGCGTCACCACCGAGCCTTCCGGCCCCTGGAGGAGCTGGGCGGCGGCGTCGACGTGCATCCCCGCCAGCGAGCGGCCGTCGACGGCGACGATGTGGTCGCCGCGACGGCATCCGGCCCGCGCCGCCGGGCTGCCCGGAATCACGTGGACGATCAGCAACCCGTCGGCGGCGGACTTGAGCTCGACCCCGAGGCCGACGAAGTTGCCCTCGATCTGGGCGTAGAGGTCGTCGAGCTGACCGGTCGTGAGGAAGGCGGAGTATTCGTCGAGCGCCCCGAGGGCCGCCGCGGCGAACTCCATCAGCGTCACCGCCGGCGGGATCCCCAGCGTGGAGTGGGCGATCCGCGCCAGCCACGCCGTGACCGTCTCGGCCTCGGCCGCCGTGTCGATCGCCCGCCCCGACAGCAGCCGCGCCGCCTGCTCGCGGTACAGGGCGCGCCGTTCGGGGGTGGCCTGGGCGGCGTGGAGCGAGACGAACAGCGGATCGTCGATGGCGACGTCCAGGGCGCGGCAGCCGCGGAACACCATTTTCCGGTAGTCGGGGGCGTCGACATGGTGCGAGGCGATCCGCGTGAAGACCTCGCGGGTCACCCGGCGCCCCTCGGCCTCCGTCAGCCCCGCCATCCGCTGGCGAAACGCCTGTTCGCCGTGACGGCGGGCGAGGTCGCAGTGGATCTTCGCCAGGTCGTAGCGCTCGGCCACCTGGGGAGGGAGGCTCGCGGCCCGGGCCGCCGTCTCGCAGACCCCGACCAATTCACCCCAGCGCCCCTCGGCGTGAAGCTGCGTGACCCGGGCGAGCAGGTCGCCTCCCGGGGGCACCGCGATGGCCGGAGCCGGAAGGCCGGGTGCCGGGGCCGGCGGCGCGGGAAGGGCAGGGGGTTCGGGGGCGACCGGCCAGTCGGGCGACTCGACCGTTGAGGAGGGCAGGGACAACGGCCGCCATCCGGCCGGAGCACCGCCATCGAACAGGGCCGGTTCGGCAGCGACCGCAGCCGGGCCGACGGCGACCAGGGCAGACGTTGCCGCGAGCACGGTCAGCAGCAGGCATCGCCCCCGCCCGGACCGCGCGCAACCCGCCGGCACCGTTCCGCTGATCGACAGCATCGCCACGATCGGCAAGGTCACAGGGGCGATCCGTGCAGGAAGCGGTCGTCCCGTGACCGCCGGCGATTATGGATCACGTTTCCAGGGTGGTCAAAAAACCCCGTCCTTCCAGGCGGGTTCGGCGGGGCTGACATTTGGTGACCGGCAGCCTCGGAGCGGGCGCCCGCGGCGCCGCGCCGCGGTACACTGGTCCACCGATGAGCACGTCGGCCAATTCGAATGCTGCGGACGGGGTGGTCGGCGACGACGGCCGGCCGACGCTGGTCCTTCTCGACCGGGTCCGCCGCGGTGACGACGAAGCGCTCAACAGCCTCCTCGAACGCCACCGCGCCGCGATCCGTCGCCTCATCGACAGGCGGATGGACCGCGTCGTGCAGCGGCGCGTCGACGCCAGCGACATCGTCCAGGACGTCCTCCTCGAGGCCAACCGTCGGCTCGGCGACTATCTCGCCAACCCGGTCATGCCCTTCGACCTCTGGCTGCGGCACATGGCCCGCGACCGGCTGATCGACGCCCACCGGCGCCACCGGGTCGCCGCGACCCGCAGCCTCGACCGTGAGGTGCCGCTGGTGGCCGCGACCGGCGATGGCGATTCGGCGACCGGCGACCTGCTCGGCGGTGTTGCCGACCGTGAGTTGACCCCGGCCGCCGCCGCCACCTGGCACGAGCTGGAGCGCCGCTTCGCCACGGCCGTCGAGCAACTCGACGAGCAGGACCGGGAAATCGTCCTCCTCCGCCACTTCGAGCACCTCTCCACCGCCGAGGCGGCGACGGCGCTGGGGCTGTCCAAGCCCGCCGCGGGGATGCGCTACCTGCGCGCGATGCGCCGCCTCCGTGTGCTCCTCGACGGCGGCGTCTGAGGGTGGCACCGGTCCCGGACAGCCGGCCGCGGCGGCCTACGATACCGAGATTTGTTCTCCTCGCCTTGCCCCCGCCATGCCGACGACTTCCGCCGCCACCCGCCGCGCCGTCGAGACTCCGCTGTCGGACGAGCAGGAGACCCGGCTGGTCGATCTCGTCGACGAGCTGTCGATGCTGTCCGGCGAATCGGCCCATACGCGGCTCGAGGAGCTGGCGGCGCGACACCCCGACCTCGCCGGTCAGCTCCGCGAGCTGTTCGGCGCGATGATCGTCACCGACGCGGTCGCCGAACGGTCGGCGATCTTCACGCCCGGCGAAGGTCTGCGCCCGCCGCCGACGATCGTCGCGGGAAGCGGAACCGGATCGCCCCCGACCGAGTCGCGCGGCGGCGGTGAATCGCCGCGGTTCGACCCCGGCGTCAGTGCGCTGCCGGCGTCGTTCGGCGACTACGAGCTCCACGAGGAGATCGGCCGCGGCGGCATGGGAGTGGTATACCGGGCGACGCAGCGCAGCCTGTCGCGGACGGTGGCCGTGAAGATGCTGCTCAGCCGCGAGCGTGCCACGAGTGCCGACCTGTCGCGGTTCCGGAGCGAGGCCGAGGCGGCCGCCGGAATCGCCCATCCGGGGATCGTCGCCGTCTACGAGGTCGGCGAATGGGACGGCCATCCCTACTACACGATGGAGTATGTCGCCGGCACGACGCTCGCCCGCCAGCTCGCGGCCGGACCGCTCCCACCGCGCGAGACGGCGGCGATCATGCTGCGCGTCGCCGAGGCGGTCGAAGCGGCCCACGTCCGCGGGATCCTCCACCGCGACCTCAAGCCGTCGAACATCCTCATCGGCGCCGACGGCCAGCCGCGGGTCTCGGATTTCGGGCTCGCCAAGCGACTCGAGGACGACACCTCGGTGACCCATACCGGTGCCATCCTCGGCACCCCCTGCTACATGGCCCCGGAACAGGCGGCGGGGAGCCGCGGGGACGTCGGCCCGACCAGCGACGTGTGGAGCCTCGGGGCGATCCTCTACCAGTCGATCACCGGCCGGCCGCCTTTCCAGGCGCGGACGTCGATGGACACGCTCCTGGCGGTGCTCGAATCGGATCCGCCGGTGCCGCGCTCGCTGCATCGGGAGGTCGACCGCGATCTCGAACTGATCGCGCTCAAGAGCCTGCAGAAGCCGCAGGACCTGCGCTATTCATCGGCCGGGGCCCTCGCCGCCGACCTGCGGGCGTTCCTCGCCGGCGATCCGGTGGCGGCGCGGCGCGGCGGCCTGGCGGACGTCGCCGCCCGCCTGTTCCGCGAGACCCACCATGCCGTGGTCCTCGAGAACTGGGGCCTGCTGTGGATGTGGCACTCGGTGGTGGTGCTGGCGCTGTCGATCGTCACCGACGTCCTCGCCTGGCAGCACGTCGAGGATCGCTGGCCGTATCTCGTGCTCTGGGGCGGGGGGCTGGCGCTGTGGGCACCGATCTTCTGGGCGCTGCGCCACCGCGCCGGGCCGGTGACCGCGGTGGAGCGTCAGATCGCCCACGTCTGGGGGGGAACGGTGATCGGCAGCGTGATGCTGTTCTGGGTCGAGGACCTGTTGAAAATGGACGTCCTCACCCTGTCGCCGGTCCTCGCGCTTCTCGCCGGCGTCGTGTTTTTCGCCAAAGCCGGGATCCTCTCGGGGGCGTTTTACATCCAGGCTGCGGTGCTGTTCGCGACGGCGCTGGTGATGTGCCGCCTCCCCGACTACCAGCACATCATCTTCGGCACGGTCAGCGGCCTGTGTTTCTTCCTGCCGGGGCTGAAGTACTTCCGCCAGCGGCTTCGCGGGGAGTGACGGCCCCCCGCGAGCGCTCGCCGCGCGGCGACGTGTGCCGCGGCCCGGCGCGGGAAGCGGGAGCCCCCACGGTCAGTAATCCGACAGCCGCCCCGTCGTCCAGGTCATGCGCAGGGCGTTGACGACGGCGACGACGTCGATCGCCTCCTGGAGCAGCGCGCCGGCCGTCGGCGGCAGCCAGCCGGCGGCGGCGATCGCCATCCCGATCACGCTCACCGCCATCCCGCCGACCGCGCTTTCCAGGGCGATCCGCCGCAGGCGCCGGGCGATGTGAAACAGCTCGTCGACGCGTTCCAGCGTCGTGTCCATCACCACCGCGCCGGCCGCCTCGCTGGTGACGTCGCTGGCTGTTCCCAGGGCGACCCCGACGGTCGCGGCGGCCAGAGCCGGGGCGTCGTTGATCCCGTCGCCGACGAACACCGTCGGGGCCTCGCGCGTCGCCGCCTCGACGATCGCCAGCTTTCCCTCCGGCTCGATGCCGGCGTGGACCTCGTGGATTCCGACGCGCTCCGCCAGCCAACGGACCTCGCTTTCACGATCCCCCGACACGAGCATCACGCGCGACAGTCCGTGGGCGGGGCCGAGATGACCGACGAACGTCGCCCCGTCGGGGCGCGGCGCGTCGCGAAAGCGGACCAGTGCCGCCGGCTCGTCGTCGACGACGACGATGCACTCGAGCCCGCCGGCGACCGGCGGGAGTTCGACGTCCGGGAACGTCGCGTGGAGTTTCTTGCGGCTGGTGATCGCCACCCGGTGGATCGCGCCGTCACCCCCGTGGACACCCCCGGTGAGCCCCGCCCCCGGCTTCTCCTCGAGGGCCTCGACCGGCAGCCGCGGCAGTCCGCGGGCGTCGGCGGCCGCGACGAGGGCGGCGGCCAGCGGGTGCTTGGAATAGCCCTCGAGACTCGCCGCCAGGGCGAGCGTCTCGTCGGCCTGCCGGTCGCCGAGAGGCACGACGTCGGTGACCGTCGGCGTGCCGTAGGTGAGGGTCCCCGTCTTGTCGAAGATCGCGGTCGTGCAGCGGTCGAGCCGCTCGAGGATCGCCGGGTCGCGGATCACGATCCCGCGCCGCGCGGCGAGCGATACCGCGCCGATGATCGCCACCGGGATCGCGATCAGCAACGGGCAGGGGGTGGCGACGACGAGCACGGCGAGGAACCGGACCGGGTCGCCGCTGGCCCACCAGGCGGCGACGGCGATCGCCACCGCCAGTGGCGTGTACAGCGCGCCGAGCGTGTCGGCCAGGCGCCTGAGGCGCGGCCGCTGCTGCTGGCTGGTGCGCAGCACGCCCATGATCTTGGCGTAGCGGCTGTCGCCGGCCACCGACGTGGTGCGGATCTCGAGTGCCGCAGCCCCGTTGATCGCCCCGGACAGCACCGTCGAGCCGGGGGCCTTCTGCATCGTGTAGGGTTCGCCGGTCAGGTAGCTCTCGTCCATCGCGCCGTGTCCGGCGACGACGGTGCCGTCCACCGGGCAGATCTCGTGGGGGAGGACGACGAGCACGTCGCCGACGGCGATCTCCCCGAGCGGCACGTCGGTCAGCCCCGCTGCCGCACGCCGGTGGGCCAGCGCCGGCATCCGCCGCGCCAGTGCGTCGAGGACGTCGCCGGCACGGCTCACCGCCCGGGCCTCGAGCGCCTCGCCGCCGGAGAGCATGAGCACGACCAGCGCGCCGGCAACGTACTCGCCGAGCACGAGGCTGGTGACAATCGAGATCCCGGCGAGCATGTCGGCACCGAACCGGCCGGAGAGCAGCGTGCGGACCAGCTCCAACACGAGCCATCCGCCGCCGACGATCACCAGCGCCACAAGCGGCAGATCGGCGACCGTCACCGGCCGGCCCGTCAACGGAAACGACGCGACCGGCGCGCGGCCCTGGCCGGCCAGCACGAGGCCCCCCCAGGCGGCGATCGCCACCAGGGCCGCGACGGCGATCGCCTCTTCGGGCCCCACCTGGCCACGGAGCCAGCCGGCCAGTGAGGGACGGCGCGAGAGGGCACGCTTGCTGCGGTCGTCGTTCATGAACACTCCCCGCGCAGGCCGTGCCGCGCCCGCGCCGTCAGCCGGGCGTCAGCTGTGCATCCGCGGCACCGGATCCCCGCGGGCGATGATCTCCGCCTCGGCGGCGGCAAGCTCCGCGAGGCGCGAGCGGACGATTTCCTCCGGTGCCCGCTGGCAGGCGAGGCGAACGTAGGTCGCATGGTGCCGTGCCTCCGACTCGAACAGCCCTCGGTAGAAGCCGCGCAGCCCGGCGTCGGCGACGTGCTCGGCCAACAGCGAAAACCGCTCGCAGCTCCGGGCTTCGATCAGGCCGGCGACGAGGAGCCGGTCGAGCGCCCGGCCCGGTTCGGCACGCCGGACGAGCTCATGCAGCCGGCGACCGTAGCTGGCCGGTGCGAGCCGGCGGAAGGGTATGCCGCGGCGTTCGAGGAGGGCGAGCACCTGGTGGAAATGGTCGAGCTCCTCGGTGACGATCGCCGACATCTCCCGCGCCAACTCGACGTGGTCGACGTAGGCGAACAGCAGGTTCATCGCCACTCCGGCCGCTTTCTTCTCGCAGTGCGCGTGGTCGACGAGGATCTCGTCGAGACCGTCGTCGACCTGGGAGAGCCAGCGTGTGCATGTCGGCGACTGGAGGGACAGCATCGCGGCGCGGGAAGGCGGGGGAGCAGGGCCCCGGGCCCGTGGTGGGCAGGGAGCCGAGAAGTGCAACCGCACTATACTCCCCACACCGCCGGCCGGTGGAGCGCGGGCGGCCACCGCGGCACGCGTGGATCACCCAATGATCGACTTCGACCCTGCCGTTCGACCTGCTCCGAAACCCCGCGAGCGCAACGTCCTCGGCGGGGCGTTGGCCACCTGCTCCCGCGCGCCGCTGACCGGGTTCCACCGTGACGGCTGCTGCCGGACAGGGCCGCAGGACACCGGCCTGCACACGGTGTGCGCGGTGATGACCGACGAGTTCCTCGCCTTCACCGTCGCCGCCGGGAACGATCTGGTGACACCGCGGCCGGAATGGCAGTTTCCGGGGTTGAAGCCGGGCGACCGCTGGTGTCTCTGCGCCGCCCGCTGGCTGGAGGCAGCCACCGCCGGAAAGGCACCCCCGGTGGTTCTGGAGGCGACCCATGAGCGGGCCCTTGCGGTGGCGCCGCTTCCGCTCCTCGAGCGCCATGCCTACCAGTCAGGCTGAATCGGGGAACACGCCGATGCAATCCAGCCCCTGTCCCCCGGCGCATGAAAAAACCGCGGGCGGCGTCGGACGCCGCCCGCGGCATGAGATCACGTGACGGCGATCGATGTGCTCACACCTCGAGGCTCGCCCACCGTTCCCGCTGCCGGAGCCTCCGCTGCTTGAACGCCTGCCACCCGGCCAAGACACACCCGACTCCGGCGAACGCGATCGTCGACGGCTCCGGGACGACCACCAGATCGCCGCTCAACTGGTTGAACGTCATGTACTGGCCATCCGCTGCCGTCCCGCTGACCCACAACTCCGGATTGACCGAATCGACGCCTTGGCTGAATGACAGCGTCGTGCCGTCGTAGTTGGCGGTCACCGTGGCGAACGAACCGTTCGCTCCCTCGGAGTAATCGAACAGCTTGAACAGCTGCGGAGCGTCGATGGTCGCGTCCGGGTAGGTCTTCGTGACGTCGACGAACAAGCTTCCGCCGAGCGTGACCGGCTTCGTGAACGTCATCAGGCTGACCGAATCATTCGCGAGAGTCCTGAACGCGACGGTTCCGTCGGAGTTCAGCACCGAAGGACTGTTGACGAGAACGTCGTTGACGACCACGGCAGTGCCACTGTTGCTCAGCGAGCCGATCGAGTAGTTGGACGCGTTGCTTGGATTGAGGTTCACCACCGCGCCGTTCACCGTCTCGACCACTGCCGACCCGAACGCGGCGATGAGGTTCGTCTTTCCCGCGGCCAATGACAGCGTCCCCGTCAACGCCTGAACGCTCCCACCTGCGGTCAGATCAAGGGAACCACTGCCCTGCTTCACCAACGTGGTGTTCGGGCTCGACTGAATGACCGCGTTGAACGCGATCGTGCCACTGCTGACGTCGATCAGCCGTGTCGCAGTGCCACTCCCATAGTCGATCTTCAACCGCGACGCGCTGGTCGTCCCGCCGATCGTCTGCAGCAGGCCCGACTGATTGATGATATCGCCGCGCATCGCGATCGCCGGCGTCACGGAACTACTTGCGGTGATCACGTACGAACCGGTGGCGGTCGAGTTGAACTGCAGTCGATCGAGGGTATAGCCGCCGTTGACCGTCCCGGACAGCCGGTTGCTCCCGGTATAAAAGACCGAGTGCGTACCCGACGTCGGCAGGAGGTTGCTCGCCCCACTCACCCAGTTGCCCGCGGTGCCCCAAGCACCGCTCGTCCCGCCGGTCCAGGTATAGGGTGCCGCTTCGCTCACCGACGCCAGGCAGACTACGGACAGGATCCCCGTTGCGGCGCACGCCGCCATTCGATTGAAAACACGACTCAAGACGTAACTCCTTGTTGTGAAACCATGTCGACTGATTGATTTTTTCGCCCTACTCGATTCTTGGACCCCTCTGTGTACTGCAGGGATCTACGACGGCATGTGCCAGGCCCGCGCCTGAGCAATACATGGTCGCGGGATCACACATCGGTAACAAAGGTGTCTCGTCGCTGACCCATACCATGTCTCGCCGAGCCTCTCCCAGTTACAAGTTCCTTCACCGGGCTTGAGTTCCCTCCGCCAACACGACTCTCAGCAGCAACAACGCTCCCCGGCGACACATTCCGGCAACCACCCGTCACAGAATCTCATGAGCCGCACGACTCGGCTCAAAGCCACGCCACCGCTTCCATGCAACACTTCAGACAACCCTTCCATCGAACCGCGCCTCAGTGCCACCTGTCGATCGCCCCTGGACTCCATGCGGAACGAGCACCGCCAGGGTCACCATCCGTCTGAGCACCCGCGTCATCGACCATCCCACCGACATTTGCAGGTCTGCCGACAGTTCCTACCGACAGACACCGCTCGCTGCATGGGGCTTCGCGACGCCTTCAATCCCCCCGCATGCCCCCGGTGAACGAATCTCACGGCGACCGGCCACGCGGTCGCCACGCTTTCACCGTCTCGCCACCACCACATCTCGTCCTGCAAGAGTCACGAGAAACCGAAGACAGACGACAACGACCACTTCCGCCGAACGATCACCCACGGACACCCGCCAGCGGCGCCAAGGTAACCGAATCGATTGCAGCCCTCCGGGAGCGCTGGCGCGCCCGACGCTGCTTCATCAGGTGCCAGCCGGCCAACGCACCTCCGATCCCGGCGAACACCACCGTGGAGGGCTCGGGAACCACGACGAGGTCTCCAGTCGTCTGGCTGAAGACCATGTAGCGGCCATCCGGAGCCGTCGTGCTGATCCAGATGCTCGAGTCCATCGGATCCGTCGCGAACGACAGGGTCTGGCCGCCGTAAGCAGCCGTCACGGTCGAGAAGCTCCCGTTCGTCGGTGGATCGCCCGCGAAAGTGAACAGGTCGAACAGCTGCGGAGCTTCGAGGGTCGCGTCCGGGTAGGTCTGCGTGACGTCGACGAACAACGCCCCGCCGAGATCCACGGTGGCAAGGAACGTCAGCCGACTGACGTCATCGTTGGCCGTCGAGAACTTCACGGTCCCATTGCTCGCCAGGGCCGAACGGCCGGAAACGGACGTGGTTCCGATGACGACCGTCGTACCGCTGTTGGTCAATGATCCAACAGTGAAGTTCGATCCCGCCGTGGGATTGAGGTTCAGAATAGTCCCATTCGACGCAGCGATGGAACCAGGCAAGGCGGCGATAAGATTCGTCGTCCCCTCAGTCAGTGCGAGCGTCCCGGTGAATGCCTGTGCGTTTGGAAGCGCCACACCGAAGTCGAGCGTGCCCGTGCCCTTCTTCTCGATCGTCGTTCCGTGACTCGAGGCGATGATCGCGTTGAGCGCGATCGTGCCGGTACCGACGTCAATCAAGCGGGTGCCCGATGCCGTGCCGTAGTTGATGTTCACACGGTCTTTATTCGCAAACCCACCGATCGTCTGCCGCTGACCGGACTGATTGACGATATCACCCTGCATGTTGATCGTGGGACCATTGAGGCCGTTGATCACGAACGATCCGGTCGCCGTCGAATTGAACTGCAGCTTGTCGAGCGTGTAGGTGCCGCCGACCGTACCGGACAATCTCGTGCTCCCAGAATAGAAAACCCCGTTTGTGCCGCTCGTGGGCAGGCCGCCACCGGTCCAGTTCGCTCCGTTCGTCCACAGACCGTTGGTGCCAGCGCCGGTCCAGGTGTAGGGGGCGGCGTAGCCGACGGCTGCACTGCAGAGCATCGCGGCGCCTGCAGCTACTCGCACCGACCACCGGCTGGTAGCACGACTCAAGGTCCAACTCCTTGCTGAAAGAATGTCCGTACGCATCTCGCTGTCTCCCTTGTGGTTGTTCTTGACCGAGCCATGATCCGGGTTCAACGGACACATGCCCGTTGACCAAGTTTGTCTATGGGCAGTCCAGGCCCTCGCGCTGCCACACCTTCGGCCGGCCTGGACCGACGATTCCCGCGCTACCCATCGCACCAGCCACTCTCCGCACGATCCGGTTCTGCCTTCGGTTGTGAACGTCGTCAACCATCAGCGCCCCCTGTCATTCGTTCCAGATCACACTGTGGCTTGGGATAAAGACGTGTTGTTACCCGTGCCAGCTCGAGCGAATCCGATCCACTTCCGCCAACCGACCCTGATCGGGCGAGCTAAACAAGCGAAACGATCGCCAGAAAAACAAGGATCGGCAGTGCGCATAGGAAAAGATCTCCCCGTGTGACAGGCAGTTGGTAACGGCCGAAACTCGCCAGAGCCGAGATTTCCAATTCCTGAGTCATTGTTCCGACACTCATCACACCTCTCCCTGAAAGATGGACAATCCACTTGTGTTCGATATCTCGCGCTGTCGCGGCGACCACCACGACAGTCGCACGGCCTGCCCTCCGCGACTATCGCGTCAGGGAAATCCAGCCCCCAGCCGAGCCGGAAGCCCGCGGTATGGAATCCCCTGTTTCCCCAGACCGACCAAGGCCCATCCTGCGGCAAACGTCACCGCACTGCTGGACCCCCTGTCGTTTGCAAGACTTCCCGCTCTCGTGCTGTGATCACACGATCGATCCGGATTACTTCTCGTCACAATGGGGAGCGTTGACACTGCCATCGTGTCTAGCCCGTCGCATTGATCACTTCCCCAGCCCATGTCACACACCGCTGCACAGTGCTCGATACAGCTTCCCACTCCCTGGCCCGCGGTCAGCTGTCCCGCCACTCCGACCCCGTCACACCGCCATCCGGGCCCACGATCGTTCCGTTCCCGAGACCCGCGACGCTGACGCCCGATGCAGCACCTCACGACCCTCAGCCACACCGCCCTGACACCCATTCCCGTTCACTGCGACCGGAGCACTTCGCAGCACCCTCCGACCGAAAGGTCCTCCGTCACCCTCCGTGACCCACGCCATCCCTCCGGCACGCTGACCCAACTCGTCTTCGCGACGGGTGTCATCGTGTGCCAAAGCCACCTGCATCACCCTTGTCGCAGTCCGTTCAGTCGTCATACACACAGACTTCTTCGCCCGGCTGTCCTCTGGGGCAACGATCACTGACAACGGGCTCGGCTTCTTGATTCCGATCTTCCAAGTCTCAACCGAGCCAAGTTATCCATTCACCAACCTTGAACCGTCACCTTTAATTCACACGACCACCGTCCAGCGCCCGTCGCGACCACTCTCGTGAAGCCCAACCTCATCACAGTCCCGATCGTCGCGTCGCCCACCGATCACACACCGACGGCCCACGTGATCCGATTCAATCCTGATCCACTTCCTGGCGAGCCGTCCTCTACGACCGTGCGATCGGCCACGGTCAGGCGGCGATCGCAGACTTGTTGCGACGCCGCTTGTTGATGCAGTGGACACCGCTGATCGTCACCCCGAGGACTCCGAAGACGATCGTCGAGGGCTCGGGCACCACCACCAGCTGGCCCGTCGCTTGATCGAAGGCGAAGTACTGGTTGCCAGCTGCGTTGGAGATAGTCTTCGAGACCCACGAGCCGTTTTCGAGCGTCCACTCACCATTCAGGTTGTCGTAGTCGCCTGGAGCGTTGATCACGGTCATCGACGTGAAGTTCCCATCGTAGCCCATAGCGCCGAAGAGCTTCCATGCTGTGTTGAACGGTTCCAGGGCGTTCGGATCGATGGCCATTTGACGGAAGTCCATGGTCAGATTTCCACTGAAGCACACGGTCCCGGTCGACACGATCTGATCGAAAGTCAAGCCAGGGATGATGGCACCGCCGCTATCAGTTCCCACCTTGAGAGTCGTCGTGGAAGTCGAGAGAAAGTTGGCTTTGCGCGTGTCGAGGATCATCGAGCCGGTCCCGTTGTTACTTCCAATGTTCAAGCGTCCGCCTGAGGTGAGATCGCGAATGCCATCTGATCTGTTCGCCCCAAGCGTCACGTTCGCCGTGGTACCGAGGGTGACGTCACCGTTACCAACGATCGCCTGGGTGAACGAGATGCGCCCCGTCAGATTGATGCCGGCGTTGTTCGTGAACGTGCCACTGAGCGAGAGCCCTGAGGTAGAGCTTACAGCCGACATCTCCACCGGTGAGAATCCAGTCGTGATGTTGTTCTCGATCGTCTGCGTCCGGTTCGTGGTGTTGGCGATGTTCCCATTTATAAGCAACGAACTCCCCGTGAGCCTGTATCCGGTCGATCCGCTGAAGGTGATTGAGTTCACCGGGTAGTCGCTGGAAATGTTGTTGGTCGTCGTTCTGAGTTGCAGACCTCCTCCTGTGCCCCCGAAGATCAGATCCTCCCCACCGGTAGTGCTTGGGGCAACGTCGCCGATCCAGTTGGACCCGGCGCTCCAGATACCGCTCTTCGATGCATTCCAGGTGTAGCTTGCCGCGTTCGCGGACGAGAGTCCGGCGGTCGTCGCCAGGGCGACCGTCGCGACGAGGGACTTGGCCAAGATCCGGTTCATGATCGACGTCTTCATGGGATGCCTTTTCGTGCTCGAGTTGGAAGAAAAAGTAAGAAGAAGGTGATTTGCTTGGTCTTGTTGCGGTAGGTTTTCAGGGACTGGCTTCACACCACCTCCCCGCCCACCAGGGCGTAGCTGATTCCGGGTCCTCCCCTGAGCCCCGGCGCCCGATGTGGCGCCTCCAGCGGTGGCAGTTGGCGTCGACCGCCTCACGGCCGGACACCATGGGGTTCTCCGTGCAGCCCAGTTGCGGCTGACGAAAGCCGGTGCGGTCAACGGCGATATAGGCTTCTCGCAAGATCACACCGTGTGTCATGTATTGGTACTTGCCGGCATCTGCCCGGCGGGATCCTCGATCAGTCATGAGCTGCGTCATCCAGCGCCCCATTTCTCGATCGCCACGCTTGCCGGATCGCAGTTCGATCCCTTAGCGGTCTTTGCCATCGCACGTCTTCCCGACCGATCCCTGTCGCGACCATTCCCCCTCGCCCTGCCTGATCGGTGGGCGACCGCTGGTCGCGACGCCAGACAAGATTTCTCCGTCTGGAAACCAGCTCCTGTGCTGCCGCTCTTGGTCGTTGACCGAGGCCGTGGCTTGCGGACGTACGCAAGTCGAGCCGTCTGTCCACTCGGCGGACTGCATGTCGGATCCCTGGTCCACGTCCATCTCCTGGTTTCCGCACCGACCGCACCATGCACTCTTGCCGACCAATCGACCGCGTGAGTGACCGGACAGGCTCCGATCAGCGAGGTCGATCGAGGTCAGACAGGTCATGCTCCGCTCCGACAAGGCCCCACCGACCATCTCCACCGACTCCGACGACGCACCCGACCACCACGACGAGCTCGCCGTCACATTCACCCTAAACTCATCAACAGAACCTCCGACCTTGGTCACACACCGCATCTTGATCGACAGCCACCGAATACCGACCCCGCCGGCGGTGGGCTTGTACCTCCCCTGTCGGCGTTGTGACGACCGTCGTTCATTTCCACCACTCCATCAGCACTTACCGACACGTGCCACTTGCTCATCACACCAGTGGTCCTGCTGGCCGCAGAGCACTAGTCGCTTCACAGCCCCAGCGAGACACAAAGACCGATCACCACCACAGCCATCAGCGTCGTTGCTGCCAAGCTGGTGAACGGCGTTCGCTCGACCTTCATCGCCACGACCTCATGCGATCCGACCATTTGGAGATCTCCTGCTGCTTGCCCCATCACCAACCAAGCGATCGCACCACACCGTCGCGACCGTCAGATCCATTCCCGAAGAACACTTGTTACCAGCGATTCACCGTCACACATCTGCAGCCACTTGACCGCTGGAGTAATCAGGCGGAGGGCTTCCCACCCTTCCGCCGCCTGGCCATCCGCCAGCCGGCCAGAGCCACA
Source organism: Planctomycetota bacterium (assembly GCA_016872555.1). NCBI lineage: Bacteria > Pseudomonadati > Planctomycetota > Planctomycetota bacterium. The sequence continues at coordinate 49 of VGZO01000051.1, read as the reverse complement.
CCGACCCCGGCGATGACCACCGCCGAGGGCTCGGGGACGATCATCAACA
>VGZO01000050.1 GCA_016872555.1 Planctomycetota bacterium | reverse complement strand
CGAGACGACGTCAGACACGCCACGCGCAATCCGCCAGGCGCGATGAAGAGGGCGCGTCGCCCCCTCGATCCCGCGCATGCACCACCGGCAGAAGCCGCAGAGCGAACCGCTCCGCGCCATAGGGCCGTTTTGATTGCCGTCGGCGGCCTTGCGGTCGCGACGGGGACGGTGCTTGCAGGAGCGGATCCTGAGGGCCTACGTTTGAAGGAGACCGCAGTTTAACCCCTCCCTCCCGGCCTGTCAACAGTCGGTGAAAAAACGGTCCATCCGGGATCTTTGTGGGTGGACGACAGGAGACGACATGCCGGCATTCCCCTCTGCAGAGACCGAGCGGAGGCTGCGCCCGCCGCGATGACCCACGGAAATGCCGGATGGACCAAAAAAACTAGCCGGCTGCTCGCGGTCGCGCCCCGCGGAACGGGAAGACCGGGCCTGGCTCCGAGGGCTCGTCGCTGGATCGCGCGGCGCGCGGATGTGGCTGCCGCTCGCCGTGGCACCTTCCGGGAGCGATGAACGGTAGTGGTCTCCAAGCCGTTTTGCCGCAGGAACTTGCCCGGCTTCTCCGGCGACTGCGTGGCTGCGGGAAGTGGGCGGCGGTATGATTGGAGAATGTCAACGGCATCGGCCCACTCCCGCATCACGATCGAACCGGGGAAATGCGGTGGGAAACCGTGCATCCGGGGCATGCGCATCCGTGTCTGCGATGTCCTCGAACTGCTCGCCAACGGGGCGACGTACGAGGAGATCCTCGGGGATTATCCCTGCCTCGAGCGGGAGGACATTCTCGCTGCGATCGCCTACGCGGCGCGGCAGAGCAATCATGTCGTTGTTGAGGTGGCATGAGGCTTCTGGTCGACAACCAGTAGCCTCCGGCCTTGGCTTCATGGCTCCGTGATCAGGGGCACGACGCGGTGCACGTCGCAGACGCCGGTCTCGAGCGACTCGATGATCGCGAGTTGTGGCTTCACGCGGTCGCCGAGGAGCGGATCGTGGTCAGCAAGGACGAAGACTTCCTCTACCTCGCGAGCCTTGCCGCCTCCGGACGGTTGCTCTGGGTACGGCTGGGAAATTGCCGCAACGCCGCGTTGATTGCGGCCTTTTCCCAATCGATGCAGACGATCACCGCTGCCTTCGCCTTGGATCAGCGCGTGGTCGAACTGGTCTGAACCACGCGTTCGACCGGCGGATCGACACCTCGACGCCAATGGGTCAGTTCGTCTTGGTGCAGGGAAGGGGGAACCGATGCGACGCGGTTGGTGGATCGCCGCCGGGATCGCGATGATGGCGCTCATGCCCGTCACCCGAGCCGCCCCGCCGATCGTGATCGCCCACCGCGGCGCCAGTGGCTATCTCCCGGAGCACACGCTCCCCGCCAAGGCGCTGGCGGTCGGGCAGGGTGCCGACTATGTCGAGCAGGATGTCGTCGCCACGCGCGACGGCGTGCCGGTCGTCCTCCACGACATCCATCTCGACGGCGTCAGCGACGTGGCCGAGCGGTTTCCCGGCCGGGCCCGCGCCGACGGCCGCTTCTACTGCGCCGACTTCACGCTCGCCGAACTGAAGTCGCTCGCCATCGTCGAGCGCTTCGACCACCGCGGCGGCGCGCAGATCTATCCGGGGCGGTTTCCCAAGGACGACGGCCGGCTGGCGCTTGCCACCCTCGAAGAAGAACTGCGGTTTCTCGCCGGGCTGTCGAAGTCGCTCGGCCGGCCGGTGGGGATCTATCCGGAGATCAAGCAGCCCGCCTTCCACCGTCAGGAAGGGCACGACCTGGCGCGGTCGGTGCTCGATCTCCTCGCGCGCTGTGGCTACGCCACCCGGGCCGACCGCTGCTACGTGCAGTGTTTCGATCCGGCCGAGGTGCGGCGGATCCGCCGGGAGCTGGGTTGGCAGGGGAACCTCGTCCAACTCGTCGGCGGCGATGCCGCCGAGCTCGTCGCGGGAGACGGCCTGGCGCGGATCGCGGAGGTCGCCGATGGCCTCGGGCCGGCGCTCGACCTCGTCATCGGGAAAGACGGCCGGGCCACCGACCTGGTTGAGCGGGCGCATGCGGCGGGGTTGGTCGTGCACCCGTGGACGGCACGGCGCGACGCGCTGCCGCGCTGGGCCGGATCGTTCGACGAGCTGATGGAGCGCCTCGGCGGCGCTGGAGTCGATGGGGTGTTTACCGATTTTCCCGACCTCGCCGTGGCGTGGCGGGGGCGGCTCGGGGAGCGTGGAGGCAAACCATGAGAATCGACAGGCGCGGGGCCCTGCGGGTGGCCGCTTGGGCATGGGCCGGTGGCTTCGCCGGCGTGGCGGCACGCGGCGCCGACGGCACGGTGCTCGCCGTCCGCGGGGCGACCGTCCACACGATGGCCGGGCCGGCGATCGCCGATGGCGTGGTGGTGATCCGCGACGGCAAGGTGGCCGCCGTCGGACCTGCGGCGCAGGTGGCGATTCCCGCAGGTGCCCGGGTGCTCACCGCCGCCGTCGTCACCCCCGGCCTCGTCGATGCCCACACGGTGGTCGGCCTCACCGGGTATCTCAACCAAGAGCAGGACCAAGACCAGCTCGACCCGGCCGAGCCGATCCAGCCGGAGCTCCGGGCGATCGATTCCTACAACCCCCGCGAGCGGCTCATCGAGTGGGTCCGCGGGTTCGGCGTGACCACGCTCCACACCGGCCACGCTCCCGGGGCCCTCGTCTCCGGGCAGACGATGGTGGTCAAGACGCGTGGGGACTCGGTCGAAGAGGCGGCGCTGGTCCCCGTGGCGATGGTCGCGGTGACACTCGGCGATGACGGCCGCGCCACGGGGGGCGAGAAGAAGTCGCCGGGCACGCGCAGCAAGGCGGTGGCGATGCTCCGCGGCGAACTGGTGAAGACGCGCGACTGGCTTCGCAAGCGCGACACCGCCGAGGCCGACAAGCGGCCCGACCGCGACCTGCGCCGCGAGGCGTTTGCCGAGGTGCTCGCCGGGAAGCTGCCCCTGCTGGTCACCGCCAACCGCTCGACCGACATCGTGTCGGCGCTCCGCGTGGCGGAGGAGTTTGGAATCAGGATCGTGCTCGACTCGGCGGCCGAGGGGTATCTGGTGGCCGACCGGATCAAGGCCGCCGGGGTGCCGGTGATCGTCCACCCGTCGATGCGCCGCAGCGGCGCCGGGGAGACGGAGAACGCCAGCTTCGAGACGGCGGCGACGCTCCGCGCCGCCGGAATCCCGATCGCGCTGCAAAGCGGCTTCGAGGCCTACGTGCCCAAGACGCGCGTCGCCCTGTTCGAGGCGGCGATCGCCGCCGCCAACGGTCTGTCCACTGAGGAGGCGCTCGCCGCGGTGACCAGCGACGCGGCGCGGATCCTCGGCGTGGCCGACCGAGTGGGCTCGATCGCGGTCGGCAAGGACGGCGACCTGGCGCTGTTCGACGGCGACCCCTTCGAGTACACGACCCACTGCGTGGCCACGGTCATCGACGGCGCGGCGGTCTTCGAGGGGCCGCGCTGAATCCCCGCCGGCGCGGGGTCCGTGCGGCTGGCCGAACGAGGGCGCCGGAGGCGATCTTCCGTGGCATCGCCGCCGGGGTTTTGCCCGCGTTACCGCCGCAACGATAGAATCGTGGCATGGACTCGAGCCTCCTGCAGCGAATCACGATCGAGCCAGGAAAGCGGAGCGGCAAGCCGTGCATCCGGGGATTGCGCATCACGGTGTCCGACGTGCTGGAATACCTCGCCGCGGGCATGACCGAGGTTGAGATCGTGGCCGACTTCCCCGAGTTGGAGCGCGACGACATCCGCGCGTGCCTCGCCTTCGCCGCCGAGCGTGAGCGGCGGTTGCTGGGATCGGTGGCGTGAAGGCGCTGCTCGACCAGAACCTGTCATACCGGTTGGTTGACGTGTTCTCGGCGCGCTTCCCCGGCAGCGGGCACGTTCGCGACCATGGGCTCTCCAGTGGCGACGATGAGCCGATCTGGTCCCTCGCGAAGGACGACGGGTTTTTCATCGTGACCAAGGACGGCGACTTCCTTGCCCGGGCGCTGGTGCGCGGTCATCCACCACAGGTCGTGCAGGTCTGTCTCGGCAACGCCTCGACCGCGAGGATCGCCGAGGTCCTGCTGGCCAACCTCGGCGCGATCGAGCAATTCGTCGTGCACGGCAGGGAGTCCGTTTTTCTCATTCGCGGCTGACGTCTGCCCGCTCGCCGCCCGATCCCTTCGCCCTCCGCCGGGTGTACCGCCGCGACGGCCCTCCACCCGGCGTTGTTTTCCCGCCGGCGCTGGTGATCCGCCCGCGCCGTTCAGCCCGGTTGCCGGGGCCCAAAGGGGAAGCAGGAGCCGCCATCTGTTGGGCAGCGCCGCGGAAGCAGCGATGGCACTGGCCGGAAAACGCCATCGGCAATCGCCGGCATCACGGCACCGCTCACTCGCCGCGGGCGGCGACGCCGTCGAGGAATGAGAAAACCTCGTCGAGCGCCGCCTGGACGATCACCATGTGCTCGACGTCGGGGATCTCGCGGTAGATGACCGTGCTCCCGGCGGCGGTGAGCTGCTTGGCCAGCGCCTCGGCGCCGCGCTTGCCGAAGTCGTGTGCGCCGGCGGCGATGAACCAGGGCACGCGCCGCGCCGCCTCGTCCTTCGACACCGTGCCGCCGCCGCCAAGCCCGACCGCCGCGGCGACCAGCCCGGGGTGCTTCGCCACCTGCCGCGACGTCTGCACCGCCCCCATCGAGTGGCCGACGAGGAACACGCGCGAGCGGTCGATCGGGAAATGGACGGCCAGCGCCTCGAGCAGGCCGTCGACGTCGAGTCCGAGGCCGAAGATCCCCTGCCGCGGCGCCACCACCAGCCAGCCGCGCTCGAGGCCCAGCCGCGCCGCCCGGCCGGCGCCGCAGGTCTCGAAGAACATGTTCTCGCTGCCGCCGGCGCCATGGAGCAGGAACAGCACCGGCAGCGCCCCGGCGGCCGTTTCCGGGGCGCGGAGCCGGACCGGCACCTGCCCGGCCGCCGTCGCCAGCGTGAGCCAGACATCATGGGCCCGCGCCGCCGCGGCGATCGCGCCGTCCCCGCCGGCCACGAGCCCCTCGGCCAAGGCGACCATCCTCGCGACGGGGTAGTCGGTCTCCTGCTGGCGCGAGTCGGCGAGCGCCTCGACGAGGTCGGCCGTGGCGGCGACCGTCGCGCGGGCGGTCGCGTCGGCACCCTCTGGCCAACCGCGCGCCGCGCGCTCGAGCGCCGCACCGCGCTCGGCGAGGCGCGCCACGCGCGACAGCCCGCGCGTGGCACAGGCGATCTGCCGGTCCCCGACAGCGCAGGTGACGGTGAGTGTGTGATCGCCTTCGGGGAGCGCGCCCAAATCCCAGTCGATCGAGTCGGCGGTCCAGTCGCGCGCCGTGGTGGCCAGCTGGCGCCCCGACGCATCGGCAATCGCCAGCTCGATCCGTGCTCCTGCCGGCCGCGGCGGCGCGTCGTACAGTGCCGGCAGGCCGACCGCGAGCCGCGCCTCGCCGATGTCGGCCAGCCGCGGATCGATCACCACCGCCCGGGACGCGACATGGCGATCGGCGTCGTCGGCCGCGGTGCCGCCACGGACGGCGCACCACGCCTCGTCGAGGCGTTTGGCGGCGGTGCCGAGCTGGAGCGAGAAGAAACAGCGCACCGCCTCTTCCATCGGATTCACGGCCAACGCGCGGGTCGCCGGATCGGCCTCCTGCCAGGCCGTCTCGAACCGCGCGAGCCGCCGGCCGAGCTCGGCCCGGACCTCCTGCGCGGGAGCCGGCGATGCGGCATGGGCCGCGACGGCGAGCACCACCAGCGCCTTCGCCACGACGGTAGCGCGGGCAATCGGCCGGCGAACCGACCGGGGAATCATCGGCAAGGTCGGCATCGGATCGGACTCCGTGGCGGAAGCGGGCCGGTCAGAGCGAGTCGCGCACGGTGTCTGCTTGGCGGCGGATCGTGCGCAGCTCGGCGGCCGGCTTGCGCTCCAGGTTCTTCAGTTGCATCGTCATCCGCTGGTTCTTCCGCAGCAGTTTCTCGTGCCGCGCGAGGAAGTCCCAGTAGAGCGTCGTGAACGGGCATGCCTCCGGGCCGGTGGCGACGGTCGGCTTGTAGCGGCAGCCGCGGCAGGCGTTGCTCATCCGGTCGAGGTAGGCGCCGGTGGCGCAGTAGGGCTTGGAGGCCATCACGCCGCCGTCGGCGTACTGGCTCATGCCGAGCGTGTTGGGCAGTTCGACCCATTCGACCGCGTCGACGTAGACCGCGAGGTACCAGCGGTGCACCTCCTGCGGCCGCACGCCGGCAAGCATCGCGAACAGGCCGGTGACCATCAGCCGCTGGATGTGGTGGGCGTAGCCGTGGGTCAGCGTCTGCGTGAGGGCGTCGCGGAGGCAGTTCATCTCGGTCGAGGCGGTCCAGAAGAATGCCGGCAGGTCGGCGTCGGCGCCGAGGGCGTTGCGCCGCTCGTATTCCGGCATGAACTGCCAGTAGATGCCGCGGACATACTCGCGCCAGCCGAGGATCTGGCGGATGAAGCCCTCGGCGGCCTCGAGCGGTACCTTCCCTTTCCGCCACGCGCGCTCGGCGCCGGCGACCACGTCGCGCGGGTCGAGGAGCTTGAGGTTCAAGGCCGCGGCGAGGCGCGAGTGGTAGAGCCACGGCGCGCCGGTCCAGATCGCGTCCTGGTACTTCCCGAAATGCGCCAGGCGGTGGGCGAGGAAGTCGTCGAGCGCCAGCCGCGCGGCGGCGGGGGTCACCGGCCAGTCGAACCGTGCCAGGTCGCCCGGATGGGAGGCGAAGCGCCGGCTCACCAGCTCGATCACGCCGCGGGTGAGGTCGTCGGGAGGAAAGGAGCGCGGCGCGGGAAGCCGGCCCGGCCCCGACTTCGGAAAGGCGCCCCGGTTGTCGGCGTCGAAGTTCCATTGGCCGCCGGCCGGCTCGCCATCGTCCATGAGGATCGCGAAGCGCTCGCGGAGCGGGCGGTAGAAGTATTCGAGGCGCAGTTGCTTGCGCCCGGCGGCGTGGGCGGCGAAGTCGGCGGTGGTGGTGAAGAAGTGCCGGTCGGTGCGGATCTCGAGCGGGATGCCCGCCTCGCGCGCCGTCGCGACGAGCATCTCCCGGACCCGGTGCTCCCCCGGCTCGACGACGATCAGCCGCTCGGGCCGGCCCGGCGGGGGGTCGGCCGCGCTCCCGCTGCGCGCCCGCGGCGGCCGCTTCGCCGCGGGTGGCGCGAGGCTTGCGGTCAGCGCCGCGGCCAGTGACCCAGGCTCGTCGGCGGTCGGGGCGGCGGTCAACTCACGGTAGTCGACGGCGATCCCGGCGGTGCGGAGGTCGTCGCGGAAGTGGCGCATCGCCGCCAGAAACATCACGATCCGCGGCTTGCTCGTCCAGACGTGCGTCGATTCCTCAGCGACCTCGGCCATCCACACCGCATCGTGCGCCGGGTCGAAGCCGTCGAACGCCGCCGAGCGGCGGTCGAGCTGGTCGCCGAGGACGATGACGAGATGGCGGGGCATGGGGATCTCCGGCCGGCGTCGATGTGGCCCCGGCGGCTGCTCACCACAGGGTCCGGACAGGATACCGGCCGATCGTGGCGTCGTCGGTGACGATCACAAGACCGTGCACGGTGGCCTGGGCGACGAGGATCCGGTCGAACGGGTCGCGGTGGATCGGCGGCAGCTTGTGGACCTGACAGACCTCGGCTTCGCCGATCGGCAGCAATTCGATGCCGGCGCGCTTCCGCATCGCCGGCAGGAAGCGATCGGGCTCGTCGGGGAGCGGGAGCTTTCCCAACGCGTACTTGACGGTGACCTCCCACGCCGATGCCGCGCTGATTACGACATGGTTGTCGGCTGAGGCGATCGCCTCGCGGGCCGTCGCCGACAGGGAAGGGGCATCGGTGAGGAACCAGAGAAAGGTGTGGGTGTCGACGAGGAGCTTCATCCGCGCCCCTCGAACCCGGCCAGCAGCGCCTCGGGAAGCGGTTCGAAGAAGTCGGCCGGTACGGTGAATTCCCCGCGGGCGATGCCTGGCCGGCGGCGTTTGCCCGAGGGAGCGATCAGCCGAATCTCCGCCACCGGGCGGTTGCGGTTGCAGAGGATGATCCGGTCGTCGGACCGCAGCGCCGCCAAGTACCGCGAGAGGTGGGTTTTGGCCTCGTGGATGTTCAAACGAGTCGTCTTCACGGTTCGATTGTCAACTCGATACATGGTTCAGTCAAACCGGCCGCCGCGGTCGCTGCCGGTCAGGCTTTTGACAACCTGATCGGCCGCCGGAAGTGGGCATCGACGGCGATCCCGGCGATCTCCCGCGCCGGTTCACCGGCAGTAACGCCGGAAGTGCCGGTCGTCCAACTCGCGCGGGTACACTGGAGGGATGAAGGCGTTGCGACGTGCGTCCGAACCGGCTCTCTCTCCCGCGGCCGGGGCCGCGGCGGAGAGCGCGGCTGTCGGGCGGACGCACGAGTGGCTCGGCAGGCTCGGTGACACCGAGCCATCGGCGTGTGCGGGGTTGGGTATGGCTGAACGGATCGAGTTGGTATGGCCGATCACGGTCGCGGCCTGGGCGTTCAGCGGAAAGCCATGGGATGAATCGCGACTTCGCAGAGATGTTGAACGCCTTGGCCGCCGAGAGCGTTGAATACCTCGTCGTCGCATGACTGATCGCTCTCGGAAAGGATCACGCTGCTGTGCGGCTGCTACAGGGCGATGCGCCGCCGCGGCGGTCGACCAGCGCGCGGGCCGCCCTGCCGGGAAGCTGTCCCGGCAGGGCGGTGCACGTTTGGCTAACGCGGAGCGCGTGTATCGAAGAGAGGACGACAGCAGCCTGCCCTGCCCACCCGCGACGCATCGCTGATCTCGGAAAACGTCGTTCTAGGAACACATCAGTCCGAGCCAATACAAAAACTTCTTGAATTGCTTGAAGCTCAATCCATTTCCCTCTCCGTTGAACGTCTCGATGACTTTCCTGGCGATCTCGAGTCGACGCCGGGGGTTTGATCGGAGGTAGTCCCGGCCTTCCAGCCATTTGTCGAGGCGGTAGGCAAACAACGTGCCACCAATTCCTCCGCGGATCTCGTCGTACAACGCCCGTGCCTCGTCCTCACTCAGGCAGCCGTCTTTATTGTAGTCGCCACCCTCGAGCAGAAGCCTCCGCAATCTTTGGTATTCATTGTCGCGCTGCCCGGGGCGTAATCGGGCGGGGCCTCGGGAAACCAACTCGGCGTCGTTTGCGGTGGTATGATCTCAACTGGCGGCGGGCTGCTGAGAGATGCGGCGGGATGTCCCGAAGGTTTCGTTGTCGCTTCGATCGCCACACGGCTCTTCGGCTTCAGTGGTCCTGCCGCCAGCAGCGATCCGGCCGTACTGCCGACCGCGACGATGGCGGCCAAGGCAACGATGATCGACCGTCGGCAGATCACGCGGGCTGTTCGCTTGGTGTTCCAGTGCATGTGAGTCTCCTTGTCCTTGTTGGTCCACGACTTCATCGGGCGCCGCGCGGTCCGCGAACCTGCACCGGATGCGGGTGGCATCCGGATCTGGTCGGACCGTGACCGGCTGGAACCCCCCGCCCCGTGGCCACGAACACCGCAGCCGCGGGGATGACACGATCTGAAGCACAGGGCGTGCCGGATGAGACGATTGTCACGCTGAACTGTCGCGAATCGTCGGCCATCCCGCGCAAAGCCCTTGGCTGAAGCGGCTTCCGGTGCGGCGGCGACGCGGCAGGGGGCGGTTTCGGCCGCGGCGGCGGTATCCAAGACACCGCTGGACCCTGTTCGATTTCGCAACACATCCGCGCAAAATGCCGCATCCGCCGGCTGCCCACTGGCTCGTGTCGGTGGCGCCGGAGGCGGCCATCGACGGCATGCCCGATGAGCGCTCCGGCGAGAGTGGCGCGGTAGGTTCGGGATTCATCTCCCCGCTCCCCCGCGAGTCACCCGATGCACGCCGTCGCCGACCTGCTTGTGCGCACGATCGCGGCCCTCGAGCCCCACGAGCCGTGGCGTGGGCAGTGCTTCCATGGGGGGCTCCTCTGGGAAGGGCATGTCGGCGTCCCCGGCCGGCATCGGCTCGATGTCCATCGGCCGGGCGATCCCGCCGTCGCCGCCAGCGCCGTGCTTCCACACACCGCCGAGTTCATCCATCCGTTCGGACCGGCGGCGGTGATCGTGGTCGGCAAGCACGCCGATCCGCGCTGGGGCTGGCGGACGTACCACACCGTGGCCTCCTGCCGGACAGGGAGGCTGCGCACGCGCACACGCCGCATGCCGGCGTGGCTGCAGGTCGAGCAGTTCGGCGGCGGGCCAGGGGCGATGTTCTTCAACGAGCCCGGCTCACGGCAGGTGTACCGCTGGAACGGTCTCTGGCCGCGCGACCTCGGCCATCCACACCGCATCGTGCGCCGGGTCGAAGCCGTCGAACGCCGCCGAGCGGCCGTCGAGCTGGTCGCCGTGGACGATGACGAGATTGCGGGGCATCGCTTGCTCCGGTAACAGGGGGACGCCCCTTCAGATCCAGCCGCCCGATTCGACGAGCACCGCGAGGGCGAGCCCGACGCGCCGATCGATCGCCGACGTGGAGTCGGCGGTCAGATCGAGCACCACCGTGTCGTCGCCGTGATCCGCCTTCGCGATCACGCCGAGTGGTTCGCCGTCGGCGTGGTCAACGCGGCGGATCACGTAACCCGACCGCGGAGCACCCGTCGCCTGTTGCAGTGCCCGTTGCGGGAACCCCGCGATGCCGGCGGCGTCACGGATCTCGAACAGTGGGCTGCCGTCGGGGCGATCGCAGGTCAACCGGGTGCCGAAGAACAGCGGGTAGTTTGCCTTGGAGCAGCGGGCGATCGGTTCGCCGTCGGGGGTGGAGACGGCGAACCGGCGCTGGATCGGCAGGAAGCGTCGCTCCTCGGCGACCTCGAGGATCGGCCCCGCATCCCCCGGCGCGTGAAACCGCGCCGTGTAGGGCGGGAGAACGACGAGCGACATCAGGTAGGCGGGAAGGATCCCGAGGACCATCCCTCCGAGGCCGATGGCCGCCGAGATGTCGTCCTTGGGGTGCTGGGGCACGATACCGAATTGGGCCAGTACCCCGCCGATGGCCAAGGCCGCTGCGGACCATGCAGCCAGCCACGTGACCACGATGGCGAACGCACCGAGCCAATGGCGCAGCCAACGCACGGGGGCCCGCACGGTCGCCAAGAGCGTCTCGTCGATGCCACGAATCTCGCGGATGTCGGCAAGAATACCCGCCCGGTGGCAGATCAGATACCGGTCGTGATCGAAGACGGAATCCGGAGTCGTGGGTGTGAGCACATGGACCTGCCCGTGGCGCCTCGCGCCGCAGTCGCTCTGTCGTGTCGATCTGAAGAGGAGCCTCGTCCGTCGCGACCGTCGCGTGCCGGCGGCCGACACACGTGCCGGCAGCGGTGATCGCGGCCGGGAGCGGTGCGCGGGGATGACGCCTTCTGGAGCACCAGGCGTGCCGCAGGGGACTTTGTCACGCACCGCACGGGTTTTTTGGTCCAGCCAGGATTATCGTGGCTGGACCACACGAGACGACACCCCGGCAGAGCCAGCGCAGGGCCCACGCAGCCCGGGCCGGCCGCGATGGCTCGACTTCGCCCGCGGGATGCCATCGTCCCGCTGGCTCATGACCGGTCGGTGACCGGCGGACCGGCCGGAGGCGAGGGCTTGAAAAAACCACCGAACACGGGAGGAATCTCCCGGACGACGACGCGGAGACTCAATCCCTCGGCCCGGAGATCATGGTCGAGAAGGTCGTCGTCGGCCGGATCGGCCCGGAGGACGCGCTCGACGACCGGTCGCCAACGCTCGACGAACCGGTCACGGTAGGGGTGGCGCTCGTCGAGCCAGTGCTCGAGGAGCCGCTGGCGTTTCGCGGGGTCGGCCCAGAATCTCCGCGCGTATTCAAGCCGGGCCTCGTCTTGGTAGAGCAGTCTTCGCATCACCGGATTGTCGATAGCAGTGGTTTCGGGACCAATCGCGGGGACGGGAGTTTCAGATCAGGCCATGAAACCGGGCCCAGTCGGCGTGCGCCTTGTCGCGGGGCTCGCCGCGGCGGAGTTTCGGGGCGAGGAGATCGGCTGCCGAGGGCACGATCAGTTCCAGCCGTCCGTACCGCGCGGAACAGGCCCGATCGCGCCATCCGGTCGGCAGTTCATCCAGCACGGACCGTGGCAGCAGGTTGACATGCCACCCCCGTTGCCGTTCAAACTCGCTGCCGATCAGCGCGTCATAGCACATCCACGCCAGGGCATCGGATTCGGTCACCGGGTCCGCGTCCATGCTGTTCTCCGGCAACGGTACCTCGAGTCCGAGCCGTCCCGCGTGCCAGAGGAGACCCGCGGAACCGATCAGCGTCATCGACGCGGGTTCCGCCAGAGCCTCGCCCCATTCATTCAGCCAATCGATGATCTGCCGAGGCTTCGATAGCTCCCGCCGTGGCATGTCTCATCGCTTTCAAGCAGGATCGCGTCGCCGGGCTTCCCCCACGCCTTCCACCGCACCGATCGTACGCCGCTGCCTGCCGTCCGCTCAACACGCGTGGCCATGTTCGCCGGCTCAGCCCGCACGCCGGGAGTGCCCGGTCGCGCTGATCCCGGGAAGCGCCCTGCCGGCACCGGCGCGGTAGGTTCCGGTGGGGCGACGAGCCGGCGCCCCGCTCCCCGCGAGTCACCGGATGCACGCCGTCGCCGACCTTGTGGTCCGCCCGATCACCGCGCTCGGCCGGCACGAGGTGTGGCGCGGGCAGTGCTTCCACGGCGGCCTCCTCTGGGAGGGGCACAGCGGCACGCCGGCCGGCCACCGGCTCGATGTCCACCGGCCGCGCGGGCAGGCCGTGGCGGCCAGCGCCGTGCTCCCGCACACCGTCGAGTTCATCCATCCGTTCGGGCCCGGCGCCGTGATCGTGGTCGGCAAGCATCACCACCCGCGGTCTGGCTGGCGGACGTATCACACCGTCGCGCGCTGCCGCGGCGGCAGGCTCCGCACCCGCACCCGGACGATGCCGGCGTGGCTCCAGGTCGAGCAGTTCGGCGGCTCCCCGGAGGCGATGTATTTCAACGAGCCCGGCTCGCGGCAGGTCTACCGCTGGAACGGCCTGTGGGCGCGGAGCCTGGGGCCGGAGGTCGCCCTGCCGGGACAGATGGTCGCGGCCCCGGGAGCGCTGTACGTCGTCGAGCGAAACTGCATCGTGCCGGGGCAGGAGAACCTCGTGCGGATCGATCTGGCCGGCCGGTCGGCCGAGCGCACGTTTCCCGGCCCGCGGCGCCGGCTGTGTGCCCTCCTCGACCTGCCCGCCATGCCGTGGCTGGCCGTCGCCGAGACCTGGGCCGAGCAGGTCGTGCTCGTCGACCGGGCGACCAACCGGCCGGCCCGCACGCTCCCCTCCCCGGGCGGTCCGGTGGCAATCGCTTGCTACGGCTCGTGCCTGGCGGTGCTCGTCGACGAGCCGCGGCGGCTGGCGTTTCTCGATCCCGCGGGAGACGGCTCGCCGCTGGCGGAATGGGATCTCGCGCCCCTCGGCGCCGCCGCCGGCCACGTCACCGCACTCGACGTCGATCCGGCGACGGGCGACATCTACCTGCGCTCGCCGTTCCACCCGCGCGTTGCCGACAACGTCCCGGGCGTCACGCTCGTCGCCGACCGCGACGGCGACACGCTGCGCCGCTGCGGTGGCCGGCCGGGCGCCGCCGCGGCCGCCTGATCACTTCGCCAGCCAGACGCGGATCAGTTCCTTGTCGTTGCGCACGAACACGCTCTTTCCGGCGTAGGCGGGCGGGCACCAGACCACCGGCCGGCCGAACGCCGATTGCGTCGGCTCGAGGAGATGGGCGCGCGAGAGCTCCTCGTAGCCCTTGGGTGAAAGCCTGGCGATCACCAGATCGCCCGTCTCGGCGAAGAGGAAGTAGCGGTCGGCGTGGCGGACGATGAACGCCGTCCCCGAGCCCTGGGCGCGGTCGCCGAGCGGTCCCGGGCTCTTCCAGGCGATCTCGCCGTCGGGGATCCGCACCGCGCGCAGATCCCCCTTCTCGTGGAACCCGTAGATCAGGCCGTCGGCCACGAACGGCTGGACGTTGACCGCCGAGATCCCGTGGGCGCGCTTGTTGCGCCACACGACCTCGACCGCCGGCTTGTCGGCGGCGAGCTTGAGGAGCAGGTTCTTCTCCTGGAAGCCGCCGACGTAGAGATACTCGCCGAGGCGGACCGGCGCCATGATGATCGAGCCGTTGTCGGCGTTGTACGGCGACTCCCAGAGGAGCTTGCCGGTCTCCGGCTCGACGGCGTAGATCGCGTCGGGCTTCATGAACACCAGTTGCCGCCGTCCCCCCGCCTCGATGATCGTCGGCGGCGAGTAGCCCTGCTCGGGCGCCGGCCCGGTCCGCCAGATCTCCTTGCCGGTGCGCTTGTCGAAGGCCACGGCGTGGGCCGTGTCGGTGCCGACCACGCACACCAGCCGGTCGCCGTCGACGAGCGGATGGCTGGCGTAGCCCCAGAGGGCGGCCTTGGTCTGGTAGTCGGCCTTGAGGTCGCGGCTCCAGAGGATCTTCCCGTCGGCGGCCTGGAAGCAGAGCAGGTTGCCCTCGGTGCCGAGCGTGTAGACGTGGTCGCCGTCGACCGTCGGGGTGCAGCGTGGGCCGGCCGGGTAGCTCACCGTGTAGGTGACCGGGTATTCGTGCTTCCACACCAGCTTGCCCGTGGCGGCGTCGAAGCACAGCACGCGCTCGGTGCCGGCGGCGGTCTTGCGCTCGAAATTCGCCGCCTGGAGGTCGGCCGTGCTCACGAAATCGGTGACGAACACGCGCCCGCCCGCCACCGCCGGCCCGGCATAGCCCCCCGCCACGCTCGCGCGCCACTCGACCTTCGGCCCGGCGGCCGGGAAGCGGTCGACGATCCCCTCCTCGCGCCACACGTTGTCGCGGCGCGGGCCCATCCACTGCGGCCAGTCGTCGCCTCGCGCGGCGGGGAGCGTGCAACCGAGGAGCAGGGGGAGCATGGCGAAGCGGGGCGCGTGGCGCATGGGCTCCTCGCGGGATGGAGTTCGGGGGCGACGCCGGCACGATAGCAGATGCACCGCTGCGCTCAGAACTGCTCGCGCCGGAGGACGTCGACCGTCTCCACGCAGGCGGTGAGACGGTGGGCGGGGGCGAACTTCCCCGGCAGGTCGTCGAGGATCCGTTCGGCCACCTCCGCGGGCACGATCGCCTCGATCCGCACCAGCGCCCCGTCGGCCGTGGCGCCCCCGGCCCCGTGGCGCCCGGCCCCGTGGCAAGGGATCGCCGTGTAGCCGCTGGCGCCGTGGGCGAGGAGGCAGGCGACGACCTCCCCCTCGAGCGCCGCCTCGGCGACGGCCGTGACCCGCTTGAGCCGGACGATCCCGCGCTTCCGCGTGGCGTAGGGATGGGCCGACGTCTGCCGGTGGCCTTCGAGGCCGACCACGTCGAGGCGCCGTCCGGCCTGCTGGAAGTCGAGCGCGAGTTCGTGGAGGCTCTCCATCACGCTGTGGTCCACCAGCCGCGTGCCGGCGAGGTTGACGACGACGTCGTTGCCCTGGACGAGCCCGAGCTGCTCGATCTGGCGGCGGAACGGGAGCCAGTTGCTGAACACCGCCGAGCCGCGGGCATCGATCTGCACGGTGTGGTCGTCGAGGGTGGTGACGTCGAGGAACGGCTTGAAGAGACTCGCCAGCGGCACGCCGTTGAGCGCGTGGATGACGAACTTCATCCCGATCCCGATCGCCACGCCGACGAGCAGATCGGTGGCGAGGACGCCGATGATCGTGGTCACGAAGATCAGCAGCTGCTCCGACCCGATCGTGAAGACGTTGATGAACTCGCGCGGCGACGCCAGCCGGAGGCCGGTGTAGACGAGCATCGCCGCCAGCGCCGCCAGCGGGATCCGGTGGATCAGCCCCGGCAATAGCGCGACGAAGGCGAGGAGGAACAGGCCGTGCCAGACGTCGGCGAACCGGGTGCGGCCGCCATTGTCGATGTTGGCCTTGCTGCGGACGATCTCCGAGATCATCGGCAGCCCGCCGATGCCGGCGGCGACGAGGTTCGCCAGGCCGACACCGAGGAGATCACGGTTGAGCTGCGTCTTCCGCTTCCAGGGATCGAGGAGGTCGATCGCCTTCGCCGAGAGCAGCGATTCGATGCTCCCCACCAGGGCAAACATCACCACCCACCAGATCGCCGACAGCCGCGTGGCGGGAGGCGGTGAACACGGCGAAGTCGGGGCTCGTCACCGCTTTGGCGAGGTTGGCCGGGACGCTGACGAGAAACCGCTCGTCGAGCCGGTACTCGTGGCCGAGGAACGAGTAGTCGTGGGCGTGGCCGAGGTCGAACCAGGCCGCCAGCGGCACCGCGACCGCGAGGACCAACAGCTGCGCGGGGATCCGCTGCAGCCACGCCGGGCGCAGGCGCGCTTTGACCAGCGGAAAGCCGAACATGATCGCCAGGCTCACCAGGCCGATGACCGCGATCCGCGGATTCATGGCGAGGATCTTCTCCGGGAGCTCGGCGAGGATCTCGAGCGGTTCCCCTGAGGCCTTCTGGCCGAACACCACCGGAAGCTGCTTGAGGCAGATGATCACGCCGATGGCGGCGAGCATCCCGTGGACGACGGCCGTGGGAAAGAAGCCCCCCAGGACCCCGGCCTTGAGGAGCCCGAAGCAGACCTGCACCGCCGCCGCGACGATCCCGACGGCGAGGGTCATCCGGTAGGCGCGGGAATCGGCGGCCGGATCGCCGCCGCCGGTGTACCCGAACGACTGCATCGCCCCGAGCACGATCACGATCAGCCCCGCGGCCGGCCCCTTGATCGTCAGCTCGGAGTTGCTGATCGCCGACGTGACCAGCGCGCCGACGACGGCGGTGAGCACGCCGGCCACCGGGGGAAATCCGCTGGCCTGGGCGATGCCCAGACACAGCGGCAGGGCGATGAGGAACACGAAGAAGCCGCTGGTGATGTCGGCGCGGAAGTTGCGGGCGAACCCGGCGGGATCCCCGCGGGGGACGTCGTCGCGCGGGGCGGCGGCTGCGTGGTCGGTCATGGTGCGGGGGCTCCATGGGTGAGCGACGGCGGGGCCGCGTCGTGACGCGACTCGAGCAGCGTGCCGGCGATCCGCTCGAGCGACGCGACCAGCGGCCCGGGCCACAGGCCGAGCACGACGAGGATCGCCAACAGCGCGGTGAACACGACGCGCTCGCGGGGCAGGATCGGATGGCGCGGGCGGTCTACCCGGGCGGGGCCGCCGAAGATCGCGAACCAGCCGCGGACCAGCGCGATCCCCGCCAGCACGGTGGCGAGGATCACGAGCAGGCCGGCGTGGAACTGCTCGTCGAGGGCGCCGGAGACGATCAGGTCGTCGGCGACGAACGACAGCGTGCCCGGCAGGCCGAGCGTCGCGAGGCCGAAGAGGAGGAAGAACAGCGCCAGGGCCGGGGCGTCGTCGGCGCGCCCCGGGTGGGAATCCAGCGGCACGCTCCCCGCCCGGCTCTCGATCGCCCAGGCGACCAGGCCGATGCCGGTCAGCGACAGCCCGGCGCTGATCCACACCGCCAGCGCCCCGCACAGCTCGGTGGGGAGCCTCCCGGCCAGGCCGGCGAGGACCAGCGCCGACTGGCTCATCGCCAGCGTCCCCACCAGACCGCGCAGGTCGCGCTGGACCACCGCCAGCGCCGCGCCGTAGGCGGTCGTCACCAGCGCCGCCTGGGCGAGGAACACGAGCTCCGCCGCCACGCCGTCGGCGTGGCCGACGAGGAGGCGGATCGCCGTGGCGCCGGCCGTGTGGGCCATCGTCGCTGCCAGCGCCGTGCCGTAGGCACCGGAGGAGTACAGCGCCGGGTACCAGGAGTGGAGCGGGAACACCCCCTTGCGGAGCATCACCGCCACCGCCACCAGCCACCCGCCGGCGTCGCCGACCAGGCCGTGGCCCGGGCGCCAGGGCGGATCGCGGACGATCAACAGGCAGCCGACCGCGAGGCAGACCACCGCCGCCGCCATCGCGCGACCGTAGGCACGGGCGGCGGGCAGGCCGCCGGGTGTGGCCCGCAGCGAGAGGACCGTCGGCACGATGCTGGCGATCCAGAGGAGGACGAGCAGCCCGGGGTGGGCGGTCGCGAGGAGGGCGAGGGTCGCCGCTTCGCCGGCGAGAAGGCGGGGCACCGACTCGCCGTCGAGGGCCCGCTTCGGCGCGGCCACGACGATCGCCAGCCAGACCAGCGCCGCGTAGGGCAGGGCCAGCGCCGTGAGGCCGTCGAACACCAGCGCCGCCCCGCCGGCGGCAACGGGCCCGCGCGCGATCGCGCCGCCGTCGCCCTGGTGCCACCACCAGGCGGCGGCGCACGCGGCGAAGAACGCCAGCGCTGCCGACACCACGGCGACGGCCCGCGCCGAGCGCTGGAGCGCCGTGAAGCGTGTCGCCACGGCGCCCGCTGCCGGCACGGCGATCGCCGCGAGGAGGCTGGCGAGGATCGCGTCGGTGGCGTTCATCGGTCAGCCTCCCGGCGCGGGCCGTCGCCGGAGAGCCAGCCGACGACGCGCCGCTCGCCGCGGGCCGCGGCATGGAGGGCGACCAACACCGGCTCGACGACCAGCCGGTTCACGAGCGACTCCTCGTACCCGCGCTCCAGGGCGACGTGATACAGCGCCGTGCGCGCCCGTTCGGGAAGGAGACGCACCAGGGGCCCGCTGTCGGCACCGGGATGGCCCCCCAGCGCCGCCGCCAGCTCGTGGCGGTCGTGGAGCGCCGACGGCGAGCGGAGGATCTGCAGGCTGCGGAGGATCGCGTGGCTGACGACATGGACCAGCGGGACGATCCGCCAGCCGAGGCCGATCTCGGCGAGGATGATTCCCGCCTGGGTCATCGACGCGTAGGCGAGCATGCCCTTGAGATCGGTCTGCACCGCACCGACGAGCGCCGCGTGGATCGCCGTCCCGGCGCCGATCGCGACCAGGAGCCAGGCGGCCACCGGCGCCGCCTCGAGGATCGCCTCGCAGCGCAGCAGGAGGTAGGCGCCGGCGTGGATCGAGAGGGCACCGTAGAAGATCGCGCTCGATGGCGTCGGCCCCTCCATCGCCCGCGGCAGCCATCCGGAGAACGGCACCTGACCGCTCTTCCCCAGCGCGGCGAAGATCAACAGTAGCGCCACCACCAGCGCCGTCGTCGGCGACAGCAGGCAGGTGCCGGCGGGCCAGCTGCCGGCGATGGCGCGCTCGAAATCGCCCGACCCGGTCGCGGCGTGGAGGACGACGCCGGCGGCCAGCAGCCCGGCGTCGCAGACCCGGTAGGTGACGAAGGCGCGGAGCGCGGCCGTCGCGGCGGCGACCCGGTCGTGGAAGAAGCCGATGAGGAGCGTCGAGGAGATCCCGACGCATTCCCAGCCGGCGAACAGGACGTCGATGCTGCCGGCGAGGACGAGGAGGTTCATCCCGGTGCCGAACAGCGCCAGGAGGACGAAGAACCGGACGAACCCCGTCTCGCGGTGGAGGTATTTGCCGGCGAAGGCGTTGACCAGGCCACACAACCCGGTGGAG
This sequence comes from Planctomycetota bacterium, assembly GCA_016872555.1. Lineage (NCBI taxonomy): Bacteria > Pseudomonadati > Planctomycetota > Planctomycetota bacterium. The sequence continues at coordinate 7,398 of VGZO01000050.1, read as the reverse complement.
AAGCAGACGTAGGGGATCGACAGCGCGTCGGCGACCAGATCGATCGTCGTCTCGTGGTGGCCGACGTGGAACCAGGTGCCGAGGTGGACGTGGTGCGGGGCGAAGCCGCGGGCCGCGAGCATCGCCAGCGACCCGGCCGCCGCAGCCAGCGCGATCGCGAATCCGGCCCCCACCGCACGGGTCACGCCGCGCTCCCGCGCCGGAAGGCCGAGAAGAGGGGGCAGGCCGACCAGCGCCAGCGCCACGGCGGGACCGAGCACCTGGAGGACCACCAGCCACGACAGGATCCGTGTGCCGGTCATCGCCGTGCCTCCGTGGTCAGGGGCGTGGCGCCGGCGGAGGTGCCGTCGGCCAGTCCCGCGGCGATTACCGCCGGCGGCAGGTTGCCGCGGTGGCCGGCGTACCAATCGGCCGAGCGCGCCACGCGGGCCAGCGTCCGGCATTCGGGCCGGTGGGGCACGAACGCTCCGCCGTCGAACCACGCCAGGCCGTCGCCGGCGGGATCCCAGGCGGCGACCGAGACCCAGCCGTTGGTGACCAGGCGCTCGACGGCGGGGATCCCGGCGGCGGCACGGAGGATCCGCTCCTGCGGGGCGTCGATTACCAGCAGGAGGCGGACCGGCTCGTGGATTTCGACGGTCTGCCAGGGGAGGCCTGTCCGCAGGTCGCTGGCGTGGCCGTCCATCACGCCGATCAGACCGGTGATGTTGTGGGGGAGCTTGGTGCCGCAGCCGTAGCGGCGCGGATCGACGCGTGAGAACAGGTAGGCGAGGTTGATCCCCGACCCGACCGGCCCGACCGCCGCCAGCGTGCGCGCGAGGATCGCGCCGTCGGCGTCGTGGTCGGGATCGTAGGAGACGAGGAACGCGCGGCGGTCGAGGAACAGGCCGCGCGTCCGCCAGCGGCGGCCGACGACGCAGATGGCGTTGGTGGCGTGGCCGTATTCGGGGCGCACCTGGGCGAGGTCGCCGGCGCGGGCCTCGACGTGGCGGAGCGCCTCGGCGGGGCTGATGCCGGCGGCGGCGGAGCCGAACCGTCGGCAGCGCTCGTGGGCGTCGCGCGTCCGTGCCTCGTCGATCGTGAGGCGCAGCCGGGAGAAGTCCTGGAGGTGCCCGGCGGGGAGCCGGTCGGTGTCGAAGAACTCGCAGGCGTCGGAGCAGGTGTCTTGCATGCCGCCGACGAACCGCGTGTCGGCGGGGATCTCGACCCCGGCCCCGGCGAGCCGCGCCCGGACCCGCGGGTCGTTGGCCATCAGCGCGAACACGCGCGCGTTGCGGCCGCCGCGGCCGCCGCCGCAGGCGCCGCAGTCGTAGGCACTTTCATGGGGATTGTTGAGGCTCGTCGAACCGTGGCCGATCATCGCCACGAGACGGGCGAAACGCCCCACCAGGCCGATGTCGTCGAGCACGCGGCGGACGATGTCGGCCATCTCGGCGACGTCGAAGCCGGCGCGGGTGCCGTCGGGGAGCAGCTCGTCGCGCTGGCGCTCGATCAGCAGCTGCGTCGCCACACGCTGCCGGGTGAGGGCGTCGGCCGAGCGGCGGAGGCGTGACGTGAACCGGGGGAAGACGACCCGGGCGACGAGCGGGACCGCGGCCAGCGAGCCGGCCACCGCTGCCAGCAGACCGCCGCGGAGCAGGGTGCGGCTCCCGCTGGCCAGTCCGCCGCGCAGCCATCCCATGCCGCGGCGGATCCTTTGCCGCAGTTGGTGGCTCGCCTCGGCACCGGCGACCGGTTCCTCGACGACGGTGTGTGCCGGACGCATCACGATCGGGCACAGCGGCGTGGCGTGCCAGTCGTCGATCCCCCGGAAGGAGATCGGCACGGCGAAGAACCCGGCCGTCCCGAACGTCTCGATCCCGGGGCCCTGTTCCTCGAGATGGCGGCGGAACGATTCGCAGCGGTCGTCCATGCAGGTGATCACCTGCAGCGCGGGGCGCGACGCCGCCGGCGGCCGGGCGATCGTGGCGTGGACGGTGAGGCCGTCGAGGGTCTCGATCCGGTGACAACGCTCGTGGGCGAGGTGGAACAGGCGCCGCCGGACGGTACCGTCGCAGGCGGTGATCGCCCACTCCAACTCGAGCAACTCGTTCTCCCCGAGGCTCCGGATGTCGGCGGCGCCGAGCCCGACCAGCCGTGCCACCTGGCACAGCAACAGCGCCCGGGCGAGGCTGCCGGGCCCCCGGCGGCGCGGGTGGCGGCCGCACAGCTCGGTCCACAGCGCGGCGAGGTCGAACCCGGCGGCGCGCTCCGCGACACGCGCGGGGCGTTGGCCGAGTTGCGGAGCCAGCCATTCCAGCGCGAGGCGGTCGAGGAGGAGCCGGAGGGCGAGGAAGTCGACGAGCCGGGCGGGCACCGCTGCGACGGGAAACCGGTCGGGACGCTGCTCCAGTTGGTGGATCATGCCCGCCCAGCCGCGCAGGGCGACCAGCGAGTCGCGGGCCAACTCGCCGTGACGGGCGGCGGGCACGCCGAGGCGGTCGATCTCGGCGGCGATCAGGTCGTACGGGTCGCTGCCGGCCACCGCTCCGAGCAGACCGCGGTCGCGGTGCGGCATCGGCCAGCCGGCGACGCCCTGGTCGAGGAACGCGGCGCACAACCGGATGAGCAGCGGGTGCACCAGCGCGTCGGCGTCGGTCGCGGGGTGGAGGGCGTGGATCAGGTCGCGGTGCCGCACCGGCAGGCGCGCGGGAAGGATCGCGGGGCGCGAGAGGGCGACGGCCTCCAGGCAGGCCGGCCACAGACCGCTCTCCGTCTCGCGCGCGACAAGGTCGCTTTCCGTCAGCGTCCAGCGGACGGCGGCGTCGTCTTCGAGGCGGAGCGGATGGAGCAGAAGGGCGAGGTGGAGCTGACGCCGGGTGATCCGGCCACCGGCCAGAGGGGCATCGGCCGCCGGTGACGGATCGCCATCGAGCGCCGCCTCGAGGTCGGCGGGGCGGATCCTCCCCGTGGCGAGGGCGTCGCGGTACTGCGACTCCGGCAGGAACGGCTCGGCCTCGAACAACCGGCCCGCTTCGATCACCGCCTCGAGGAACGGGCGGTCCTCGAAGCCGGCCAGCGCGTTTTGGGCGACGAACACGCCGATCGGGCCCTGCGGCGGCAGTGCCAGCGCGGCCTTGGCCAGGTGGGCCTCGATCTCGGCGCGGCGGTCGGAGGAGGCTGTCATACCTACGCAACGCGGAAGGAGATGGAACGGAGCACGGAACGCAGCGACTCGCGGGGCCCAGGGGAGCGCCGTGGACCGCCGGTGGGGCGCCCGCGACAGGGCGCGCAGAAGTGCACGGGGGGCGTCAGGCCCGGTGCGGTGGCGCGCGGATCGGCCCGAGGCTGTGGGCGGGGCGCGGGGGAGACGTGCAGCGGCGCCGTTCGCCGTGGATCACCGCGACATCGGCGGCATCCCCGGGGGGTGCGAACCAGCAGATGAGGGGAAAGAACCGATCGTCTTCCCGCTCCTCCTCCTCGCCTCGTTCATCGGTATCCTCGACGAGGATCCCGTCGGAAGAGGGGCATGCTGGCGCGACCAGCGATGGCCTCCCGTCATCGGAGTCGGTGACCGACCCGAGTGGCCAGGTGGCCAGACAGGCGGAAAGACCGGTCGCGAAGACGAGTATCCTGGCCACGGAGGAACACATGGACTTGGTTGTACCCGTGAAAAAGCTTATGGGACAATCGCTTCCGCCTTGCGAGTCCGACACCTCCTTGCCGACATGCCGACGGGTCTCAGGTGCCATTTGTTGACACGAGCAGAAAAGTTGCATTCTCCTTCAGCATGACCGGGGTGAGCATCGGTTGGGTGCCCGCCGTATGGCGACGGGGTGACGCGGCGATGCACGGCGGGGGGATCGACGGGAGGCCGACCATGACGACCGTGAAGATGGATCCCGGCGGTGTGGCTAGAGCGCGGGTCAGCGGCCCGGTGCGGCGGTGCGGGTTCACGAGGCTCCGCCGGGGACCGGTGGGCTTCACGCTCGTCGAACTGCTCGTCGTGATCGCGATCATCGGCACGCTCGTCGGCCTGCTCTTGCCGGCCGTGCAGAGCGCCCGCGAGTCGGCCCGGGCGACGCAGTGCCGCAACAACCTCCACCAGATCGGCATCGCGCTGCACCACTACCACGACCACAAGCAGCGCTTCCCCTCGGGCTGGGCCGGTGTGCCGGTCGGGCACGATCCGGCCGAGGCGGACGACGATCTACCGGGGTAGGGCTGGGCCACCGAGCTGCTCCCCCAGGTCGAGGCGACGACACTGTTCGACCGGATCGATCGCAAGCTGCCGATCTTCGACCCTGCCAACCCCGCCCGACATGCCGATCAGCGGCGGGCCATGGTGAGCGTGTTTCTCTGCGCATCTGATCCTCCGGGGCCCGCGGCACTCGGCGACGGGGCGTTCACGATCGCCGCGGCCGACGACGATCACGACGCCCATGACCACGAGGAGGCCGACGACCATCCCGCCGAGCCGGTCGACGGCCCGCCGCATGCCCCGCTGTGCGACCTGGGGAAGTCGAACTACATCGGCGTGTTCGGTACCAGCGAAGTCGACGACAACCCGGCGGCCGGCGACGGCGTCTTCTTCCGGAACAGCCGGATCGGCTTCAAGCACATGACCGACGGGTCGAGCAAGACGCTGATCGTCGGCGAGCGTCATTCGCGGCTCGGGTCGAGCACCTGGACGGGCGTCGTCGCCGGCTCGAACGCCCAGCGCGTCCGCAATGTCGGTATCGCCGACCACACCCCCAACCACCCGGCGCACCACTTCGATGACTTCACCAGCCGCCATCCCACCGGCGTGAACTTTCTCTCCGGCGACGCCTCGGTCCGGCGGATCGACGATTCGATCGCCGAGACCGTCTACCGCGCTTTGTGCACCCGCGAAGGGGGCGAGACCGCGACCGACTGACGGAACGCGGTCGCTCTCTCGGTGGGGCGCTGTCGGAGGGTGGCGGCGCCCCAGTGTCAGGTGGGTCATCGCCGCCGTACGGCTGCCGGACCGTCCTGAACCCGCTGCCGCTCCCCGTTCGCCCGGCGGGGCGCTCGGCTCTTGGCCCGTGCCGCTGCGCCGGCGCCCCTTTACAAACGCAACTGAGTTTCATTAGACTTGGAAATGCGTTCGCAGGTGGCCCCAAACCCTGGCATCCGGGAGTCAGCGATGTCGTCGCGCAGCTTTTTGAACGTTCCCGCCGTGTTCCTTGTCGCCGCGCTGCTCATCGGGGGCGGTCGCGCCCGCGCGGAGGCCGTCTACACCGCCGGCCACGCCGACATCGGCGTCGGCTACATCGCAGCCGACAGGCAGTTCGACCCGCACTGGCACACCCATGCCGGTGCCACCGTCAACGGCGTGGTGACGACTGAGGACGGCGAGTACGAACCGGCGACGATGCGGGCCCAGACCTACGCGCAGCGGCTCACGCCGTCGGGCGGCGGCGGCCTTGCGGCGCTGCTCGGAGTGCCCAACGGCACCATCGTGTCGGTGATGGGCTCGACGACGTTCCAGCCCAATCTCGGATTCGGCACCGAGGAGCTGGATCCGCTCGATTGGACGGCGATCACGATCCGCTTCAACCCCGGTGCATCGACGCTGCCGAGCGGTGGGGCGTTCGGGCTCTACACGACCAACTTTGACGGCACGAACGTCGTCGACCGGTTCTTTTCGAGCGTCGATGCCAACGCGACCAACTTTGGAAACACGCTGCAACTAAACCCCGGCGATCATGCCCACTACCAGTGGGGCTTCACGCAGCAAGGGACGTATGACCTGAACTTCATCTGGTCCGGGACGCACGTCAGCGACGGTCCGATCAGCACGTCGGCGACGTTCCGGGTCCAGGCCGTGCCCGAGCCGTCGACGCTCGCGCTGGTGGGAATCGCCGGTGGGGCGATCGTTGCCGGGCTCGTGCGGCGGCGGCGCCACCGCGCCCCCGTGCGTGCCGCCAGCTGATCGATCGCCGGCGGCGACCGGTCGGTGGGGAACGTCTCGATGGTCAATCGGCGCCGTCGCGGCTTCCCATCGCCCACCAGGCAATCTGATCGACGCCCTCCTCGATGAACTCGACGTGGCCGTCGGCGAAGCAGACGTTCACGCCACCGGGATGACGGCTGCTGGCCGTGGCCATGTAGTTGCCGCTCCCCTCGCCGCCGTAGATGTGACCGTTCCAGCCATTGGGAGGGAACACGTGCATCACCGTGTTGGCGACCAGCGACCAGCCACTGATCCACGAGCGACCCAGGAACGGGGAGTACGTCGGGTCGGGCGTCTTTTCGGTGTAGGTCTGCCAGTTCGACACGGTCGTGATCCCGGGACCGGTCGTTCCCCCTGGACCCAGCCAGCGACGGCTGAGACCTCCGCCGCACCCCGACGACAACGATGGGGGGATGCGATCGGGCGCCGAGGCGTCGAACAGCAGGCTGGTGATCCGGCGCTCCTCGACCAGCGCGGTGCGCGACGTGCCGTCGGTGAAGTCCTTGAGGCGGATCCGGTTGACTTGCCAGGCGGCTCCCGGAACTGACGTGTCGCCGGTGTCGAGCGGGATCGCGCCATTGGCACGCGACAACCCCGGTGAGGGAATGCCGCGGCCGGGAATCCCGTGGGTGGCCATCGGCCAGCCGACGTTGCCGGCATAGCTGCCCGGAGCGGAACGGGCGGAGCCGAGCAGGGCCTCGTGGCCAGGGTGCCACGTCCAGGTGTCCGACGGGCAGAGGAACGTCGGCACGACGGTGGCCGCGGCCTTGGCGTTGCGGTGTCCGGCGGAGATCCGCATCCCGGCGGCGCCCGGGCTGTAGTCACCGGCGGGAGCGTCGGCCATTCCGACCGCGGGGTCGATCGATTGGGCGAGTGCCGTTTCCTCGGTGTAGGGGAGGATGCCGACCAGGAAACTCGTCAGCCCCGGACCGCTACGCCCACCGACGGTGACCGCACCGGTGGAGTGGACGGGCAGTCGCAAACGGGCATCGTGGTGATTGACGATCGCCAGCCCGATCTGGCGCAAATTGTTGACGCACTGCGTCCGCCGCGCGGCTTCGCGGGCGCTTTGTACCGCGGGGAGCAGCAGCCCGACGAGCGTGCCGATGATCGCGATCACAACCAGCAGTTCGACGAGGGTGAACCCGCCGCGGCCCCGCACCCGCCCGCCATCGTTCCACATGCTCATGGCACCGCACCCCCGGGAGAAGAAACCGGCAAGCCGCGACCAGCCGATTTGCATATCATATGCAGGAACAACCTGCTTGTCTCGTGAATGTTCGTTGCAGGCCGGTGGACCAGCCGGGCCCATTCCCACGCGATTTGCACAGGTACGGCCCATGGAGGGCTTTGTCCACGGACAGCTCGGCTCGGCCGCCGGATGCGGCCGACGGCGGCCCGGGAAACCCTCGGCGTTTCCCGCGGTCGCCTGAGTGGACAAA
>VGZO01000049.1 GCA_016872555.1 Planctomycetota bacterium | reverse complement strand
CGACGACGGCCGGACTGAAAGGGTATCGAACCAACCGCGACACCCCCACGGACTCAGGGGAGATCGACACCACCAAGCGCCACCATTTTCGACCGCCCCGCGCCGCCGTTTTCAACCGCCGTCAACAATACGGGCGACCCGACCACGCTGGTTGACTTCATGAAGTGGGGCATGTTGCGGGCGCCGGCCCAGCGTTACGTTCTACAGGTGTGGGGCCACGGAGGGGGGTTTCTCGGATCGCAGTTCGACCCTGAGTCGAAAGACGACGCATTGACGATCGGTGAAATCGGCTCTGCACTCAACGCATCGGGAATGCCGAAGATCGATGTCTTGTCCTACAACAGCTGTTTGATGGCCATGGCAGAGGTCGGGACAGCCATCAGCGCATCCGTCGCTGGTGTGTTCGTCGCCTCAGAGGAAGTCATGTTGGTGGCTGGTCAGGACTACACGACGGCGTACTCGCGGCTTGCGGCCACTCCCACCTCGATCACCTCAAGGCAGCTTGCTGAAGGAATGGTCCAGAGCTACCAGAAACAGTATGCCGTCCGGCCGGGATTTGACACTCTTTCGGCAACCGACACCTCTGGCTACAACGCCCTCAACCGAGCGATCAAGGCGTTCGTGGCGGCAACTCGCACACTGGGTGCACCGGAGCGTGACCTACTGATCGGTGCCGCCAGTGGCAGCCCGCAGTACGGGGATTACAGCCAATTCCCTGACGTCATTGTCTCCGTCGATCTCAAGAGCTTCATGACGGGGATCGTGAACACACCGTCGTTGCCGCAGGCATTGCGTTCGACTGCGTCCGACGTGGTCAACGCGGTGTCGGCGATGGTCGTGTCGCGGACGTCTGACATGCGGTCAAGCGGGGGGATCGCGGTCTACGTACCGCCGGTCGCCGATAGCAAATTGCTCGCGACATACGCGACCGATGCCGCCGAGTTTTGTCGGGCCACCGGCTGGGACACGTTCGCACGGTGGATGGCGACCGGGAACCAACCTGCGTCCTCTTCGGGGGGCACGGGGAGCGGGGCAACCAGGGGATTGTTCGGGGGCTCCGCCACGGGGATCCCAGACAACGCCTGGGCCGCGTATGCCGCTGCGTGGTCGATGGGCATGCCGCAGGAAACCACCGCCAATCCACGCCGCCCACGCGCATGACCGCCGCCACGCTCCGCCTCCCCCGTCCGCCCCGCGTCACCCGCCGCGTGGTACGCTCCTGCCATGCCGCGCTGGCTTGCCCACACGATCGTCGCCGTCACGCTGGCGCTGCTTCTGGCTGCCGCCTTCGCCAGCAGCGACTATTCCTGGAACTGGACCGGCGTCTGGCAGTATCGCTGGTTGCTCGTGCGCGGGCTCGTGACCACCGTCGGCCTGAGCCTGGCGGCACTGGTCGGAAGCATCGCCGTCGGCCTCGCCGCGGCGCTGTGCCGTGAGTCGCGCTGGCGGCTGGTCGAGGCGGTGGGGCGCGTGTACGTCGAACTGATCCGCGGGACGCCGCTCTTGGTGCAACTGCTGATCGGGTTTTACGTCGTCGCCGCCGCCGTCGGGATCAAGAACCGATTCGTCGTCGGCGTCGCCGTGCTGGCGCTGTTTTCCGGGGCCTACATGGCGGAGATCATCCGCGGCGGCCTGGCCGCGATCCCCGCCACGCAGCGCGACAGCGCCCGGGCGATCGGCCTCACCCCGTGGCAGACGCTGCGGTTGGTGATCCTTCCGCAGGCGGTGCGGCTGGTGCTACCGCCGATCGCCGGACAATTGGCGTCGCTGGTCAAGGATTCGTCGCTGTTGTCGGTGATCGCGATCTCGGAATTCACGCTCGCCGCCCAGGAAGTCAATTCGTTCACCTACTCGACGCTCGAAAGCTACCTGCCGCTGGCAGCCGGCTACCTCGCCCTCACGCTCCCGCTGTCGGCCCTGGCGCGGTGGCTCGAGAAGCGCTTCCGCTACGAGGCCTGACGGTATGCGCGTCTCGGTCAGCGGCCTCGTGCAGCACTTCGGCGGACCGCCGGTCCTCGACCGGCTCGACCTCCAGACCGGCGACGTCGCGTCGCTCGTCCTCATCGGTCCCTCCGGTGGCGGCAAGACGACGCTCCTGCGGATCCTCGCCGGCCTCGACCGCCCGGTGGCCGGGACCGTGGCGTTCGACGGCGTGGCGCTTCCGGGGGACGAAGCCGGGCTCCGCGCTTACCGCAAGACGGTCGGGACGGTGTTTCAGGCCTACAACCTCTTTCCCCACCTGTCGGCGCTCGACAACTTGCTGTTACCGCTGGTGCATGTCCACGGTTTGACCGAAAGCGAGGCGCGGCGGAGGGTGGCAGGGCCGCTGGAGCGGTTTCACCTCGCGGCCCACGCCGCGAAGCGCCCGGCGGAGCTGTCCGGGGGGCAAAAGCAGCGGATCGCGATCCTCCGGGCACTGGTCGTCGAGCCGAGACGGATCTTCCTCGACGAGCCGACGTCGGCACTCGATCCGGAAATGCGCGGCGAGGTGCTCGAAATGATCGGCGAACTGAAGGCGGCGGGAACGGAGCTGGTGTTGGTGACCCACGAGATGGCGTTCGCCCGGCGCGTGGCCGACGAGTTCGCGTTTGTCGCCGAGGGACGAGTGCTCGCTCACGGTCCCGCCGACGGTCTGTTCACCCGGTACGACGTGCCGCGGGTGCGCGAGTTCCTCTCCCGGGTGCTCGTATGAGCGACGCCGCCGACCGGCTCGTCGCCGAACCCGATCGCGCGGCGTTCGTCGGCAGCCTCGTCGCCGACGCGCTGGCGATGCCCGTCCATTGGTATTACGACCGCGCCGCCCTCGACCGCGACTACCCCGACCTGGCCACGGCGGCCGCCGCCGGGCGGTACCTCGCGCCGCACAATCCCCACCCCGACAGCATCCTGTGGCGGAGCCGCTACGAGCCGGCCGGCCCCGCGGGGGAGATCCTCCACAACCAGGCGGAGTTCTGGGGGAAGCGCGGGATCCACTACCACCAGTTCCTCTCCGCCGGCGGCAACACGCTCAACTACCTCCTCGCCGTCGAATTGGCGGCGCTGGTGCGGCGCAACCGTCACTACGACCCCGAGCGCTGGCTCGAGGAATACGTGGCGTTCATGCGCACCCCGGGAAAGCACCGCGACACCTACGTCGAGGAGTACCACCGCCACTTCTTCACGAACCTCGCCCACGGCCGCAAGCCGATCAATTGCGGTGTCCGCGACGAGCATGTCGGCGGGCTGGTGCAGGTGCCGGCCCTGGTGGCGGCGCTCGGTGGACGGCATCCCGATCTCGTGCGGCTCGTGCGGCTCCATGTCAGCCTGACCCACAAGGACCCCGACGTCCTCGACGCGGCGGTGGCGTTCGCGCGGATCCTCGAGCGCGTCTGCCGCGGTGCCGATCTGCGCGAGGCGATCGACCACGAGGCCGGGCCGTGGCTGCCGGCCGCCCGCCGGCGCGAGTGGGAGGGGCTTCCCGACCGGGCGGTCGTCGGCGGCAAGGTGAGCAGCGCCTGCTACATCGACCAGAGTTTTCCGGCGGCGCTGTGGCTGGCGTGGCGGCACGCCGGCGACTTCACGGCCGGGGTCGTCGCCAACGCGCTGGTCGGTGGCGACAACTGCCACCGCGGCACGGTCGTGGGAGCGCTGCTCGCCGCGTCGGCGGGCGTGCCGGCCGGGCTCGTGAACGGCCTCGAATGCCGTGATAGAGTTGCCTGGATCTTCGACGCCGACCTGTGAAGGGCCCTGCATGATCTCCGCAGTCACCGCCGCCCCCGCCGGGAGCGGCCTCGACTCCCTCGCCGGTCCGCTCGTCCCCACGAAAACACCCCGCCTTGCCGGTGATCCCGCCGCCGCCGACCCGGTGGCCGCCTGGCGGGCAGCCCTGCGGCGCTATTACCACGCCACCAGCGCCCTCTACGACCGGCTCTTCGACCTGATCCGCGACGAACGGGCCCTGTACGAGCGCTGGGAGCCGCTCCGCCATCCGCTGATCTTCTATTTCGCCCACCCGGCGGTGTTTTACGTCAACAAGCTCGTTGCCGGCCGGTTCATCCCCGCCCGGCTCGACGCCCGGATCGAGGCGATGATGGCCGTGGGCGTCGACGAGATGTCGTGGGACGACCTCAACACGGCCCACTACGATTGGCCGAGCGTTGCCGCGATCCGCGACTACCGCCGCCGGCTCCGCGAGCTCGTCGACGGGTTCATCGAGTCGATGCCGCTCGAGTTGCCCGTCCGTGAGGATTCGCCGGCGTGGGTGATCCTGATGGGGATCGAGCACGAGCGGATCCATCTCGAGACGTCGAGCGTGATCATGCGGCAGATGCCGCTGGCCCACCTGCGGCGCCCCGGCGAGCTGACGGCAGCCGAGGCGCGGATCTGGCGGACCTGCACGCTGTCCGGGCCGAACCCCGACAACCCGTGGGTCGACTTCCCGGCCATGACCGTCACACTCGGCAAGCCGGCCGCCGACGACACCTACGGCTGGGACAACGAGTACGGCACCGAGGAGGTGCGACTGGCGCCGTTCAGCGCCGCGCGGCAACTGGTGAGCAACGGCGAGTTTCTCCGGTTCGTCGAGGCGGGCGGGTATCGCAACGACGCCTGGTGGACCGACGAGGGGCGCGGCTGGCTCGGGTTCACGAAGGCCGAGCACCCGAAGTTCTGGATCCACGACGGGGGCGGCTACCGGCAGCGCAACCTCCTCGACGAGATCCCGCTGCCACTCGACTGGCCGGTCGAGGTCAACTGCCTCGAGGCCGAGGCATATTGCGCATGGCAGCGGGCCACGACCGGGCTCGAGGTCCGGCTCCCTGGCGAGGCCCACTGGCTGGCGCTGCGCCAGGCGACCGGCCTCCCCGACCAGCCCGACTGGGAATCGGCTCCCGGCAACATCAACCTCGAGCACTTCGCCTCGAGCTGCCCGGTGACGATGTTCCCGCAGGCCGTCGCCGTCCCCGGGACGGGCCGGCAGGAGATCTGCGACGTCGTCGGCAACGTCTGGCAGTGGACGCGGACGCCGATCATGCCCTTCAGGGGGTTCGCGGTCCATCGGCTGTACGACGACTTCTCGGTGCCGACGTTCGACGGCCGCCACAACCTCATCAAGGGAGGTTCCTGGATCGCGACGGGCAACGAAGCCCTCGTGAGCGCCCGCTACGCGTTCCGCCGTCATTTCTTCCAGCACGCCGGGTTCCGGCCGATCGTCGACGCCGCAGGGCACGACCCGGTCACCGAGGGCTCGCGCCTCTACGAGACCGACCAGCTCGTCACACAGTATCTGGAGTTTCACTACGGCCCGGAGGCGCTGGGCGTGGGCAACTATCCGTCGGCCTGCGTGGCGGCGGTGCTGCCTTTCGTGCCGGCCGGGCGCCGCACCCGTTGCCTCGACATCGGCTGCTCGGTGGGGCGGTCGGCTTTCGAGTTCGCCCGGTCGTTCGCCCACGTCGACGCCGTGGACTTCTCGGCGCGGTTCATCCAGGCGGGCGTGCGGCTGCAGCAGGGGGACGAGGTCCTCTACGAGGTGCCACTCGAAGGGGAGCTGACCGTGGCGCGGAGCGTGTCGCTCGAGCGTCTCGGGCTCACCTCCGGCCCCGGAGCCGAGGGTCTCGCGGGGCGCGTGGCGTTCATGCAGGGGGATGCCTGCAACCTCAAGGCGCTGTACACCGGCTACGACCTCGTGTTCGCCGGGAACCTCGTCGATCGGCTCTACGACCCGGCGCTGTTCCTCGCCGGGATCGCGGCGCGGATCCTCCCTGGCGGGATCCTCGCCCTCACCAGCCCCTATACCTGGCTCGAGGAATACACGCCCAAGGCGAAATGGCTCGGTGGCCGGCGCGAGCATGGCGAGCCGCTTTTGAGCTTCGACGGCCTGGCGGCGGCCCTCGCGGAGCGGTTCGACCTGGTCCACCGCGGCGACATTCCGTTCGTGATCCGGGAAACGGCACGCAAGCACCAGCATTCGATCTCCGAGTTGACCGTGTGGCGGCTGCGCGGCTGATCGGGCCGTAGCGCCAGACGCTGTTTTCCCCCGTGTTCCATCGCGGTACGATTTTGTCTTGGCGGCATCTCCCCGCGTGAGCCGGTCCATGGCCGAGCCTTTGATCCCCGCCGGCCCCTGCCGCGATTGGCTGGGAATCGAGCCCGACGATCTTCGGGTGCCGCGCCGCGTGCTCGGCATCCTCCCCGCCGAGGCCGACCCGATGGTCGTCCTCGAAGCGGCCAAGGCGCGGATCCGGCTGCTGCGCGGGATCGACGCCGGGCCCCTCGAATCGGTTCGCCGGGCGTTGCTCGAGCGAGTCGAGGCAGCCCGCGAGGAGGTGCTCGGCGAGATCGCCGCGGCAGGGCGCGGCGCTCACGCGCCCGCGGCGCCGCGTCGGCCGGCCGGACCGGCGTTCGCGATGCCGCCGCCTCCGCCGGGCCAGAGCCGGCCAGCGCCACGCGCGGAGGTCATGCCCACCCCGCCTCCGGTGGCCGACGCGGCGCCGATCGCGATCCAGGTCAGGCGCCCGCTGCCGCGCCGCCGCTCGGGACCGCCGGCGCTGTTCGTCGTCGGGAGCCTGTGCCTCGTCGCGCTCGCCGGCCTGCTCGGATTCCTCACGTGGCAGAAGCGTGCGCCATTCCGCCCGCCGCGCGAAGTCGCCCGCCGCGACGAACCGGCGACGGACGACGAGGCAAGCGTGGCCGGCCGGGTGGCAGACCCGCCGCGGCGAACCGCTCCCGAGCGCACCGTGCCCTCCGATGGATCGCAGTCAACGCTCGACGCGCTCGCGGCTGCAGGATCATCGCCGCCAACACCCGCGCCGCGCCCCGACACGATCACCGAAGCTGCGGTGCCGCCGCCGGCCCAAGGAACACCAGATCCCGAAGCGATGACACGGGACGACGCCGCGGCAACGACCGACGAGCGGATGGTCGAGTCCGCCGAGTCTGCCGGCGCGTCGTCAGCGACTGAACCAGCCTTAGCGCCTCCGGGACCCGACCAACCCTCCGCGGCGACGCTCCCCGGCCCGTTCGATGATCCAGCGGCGGCGCGCCCGGCGCCGGCGGTCGGTTCCGGCACGACGGCCAACGCAGCGCTCGACGCCGGTCTGGCCGCGGTCCGCCGCGCCCTCGCGCAGCGCGACTTCCCCACCGCCAAGGAGGGGCTCACGGCCGTCGCCCGCAGTGCGCGCGGCGACGACGAGCGCGACCGTGTCGCCGCCTGGGAACAGTTGGTCGACGCCACGAAGCGTTTCGTCGACTACCGCGAGCAGGCCCTGGCGACGGTCACTCCGGGGCAGGAATACGACATCGACGGAAAGAAAGTCGCGATCGTCGAGATCGACGACACGAAACTGATCTACCGGACCACCGGCAAGAACACCACGGTCCCCCGCGCGCGGATCCCGGGAAAGATCCTGTTGGCGATCGTCACCGCCTGGTTCGACGACCGGCCGCAGAACCAGGTGTTCGTCGGCGCCCACCAAGCCACCAAGCCGGAGCCCGATCTCGACGCCGCCCGGGCGTGCTGGGAGACGGCCGCCGCCGGCGGCGTCGATGCCGCGGCGCTCCTCGGCCTCCTCGACGACCCGGCGCTGTTGCCCGCCGACGAGTGACCGGCGCTCACCACTCCGGCTTTTACCAGGCCGCGGCGAGGATCGGCCGGAGCGAGTCGGCGTCGAGCGCGACCGGATTGCCGCGCATGCTCGCGCCGCCGGAATTGGCCGCCAGCCACCCGAGCCGGTCGGCGGCGAGACCGACGTCGCGCAGGCGCCGCGGCAGTCCGCAGCCGTCGACAAGCGCCGTCATCCGGGCGACGAACGCCTCGGCCGCTGCCGCATCGTCGGCCGGAGCGGTCGGGTCACAGGCGCGCTCGAGCAGGGCAAGGTCGGCCGCGGCGGCGGCGCGGTTCACCCCGAGCGCCACCGGCAGGAGCATCCCGCAGGCCACGCCATGGGCCACGCCGCACTCGACGCCGAGCGCCGCCGCCACGCCGTGGGCCATGCCGAGACCGGAGTTCGTCAGCGCGATCCCCGAGACCAGCGCCCCGTGGGCCAGCGCCGCGCGGCCGGGGGTGTCGGCGGGATCGGCGAGGACCCGCGGCAGGGCGGCGACGGCGGCCGGCAGCGCCGCGATCGCCAGCGCCCGCGGGACCGGCGCCGCGAAGCGGCTGATGAAGCTCTCGACGAGTTGCGTGACGCAGTCGAGCCCGGCGGCGGCGGTCGTCGCCCGGTCGCAGGAGCGAGTCAGGTCGGGATCGACGATCACGGCGCGCGGCACGAGCAGCGGGCTGCGGAGGCTCTTCTTGAAGCGCCGCCGCGGGCAGCCGATGACGGCGTTGCGCGTCGCCTCGGCCCCGGTGCCGGCGGTGGTCGGCACCGCCACAAGGGGCAGCGCCGGCCGTGACAGCACCAGCCCCCGGCCGACCCCCTCGAGGTGGTCGACGACCAGTTCGTCGAGCGCCGCGGCCGACATTCCCGGCGCGGCCACGACCGCCAGCCCGGCGACTGCCTTGGCCAGGTCGATCGCCGACCCGCCGCCGACGGCGACGACGACGTCGTCCGGCCGGCGCCGCGCGACGGTGTCGGCGAGCGCCGCCACGACCGCATCGACCGTCGGCTCTCCGGCCGCCGCGGCGAGGCGCTCGTGCGCCACGCCCGCCGCGCCGAGGCTGGCGGCGACCGCCGACCAGGCGGGCTCGGTAAACAGCCCGCGGGCGCTCCCCACGAGCAGCGCCCGGCGGCCGAGCCCGGCGACCACGGCACCCAGCTCGGCGATCCGTCCGGATCCGAAGCGGATCGTCGGCGGCAGCGACACGTCGTAGGGGCGCGGAGCGCCGTCGGCCGGCGCGGCTGCGGGCGGTACACTCGCCGGCATGTCGGTGCTCCTTCCCCTCACTCCCTGCCGCGGCCCGGTGACCGGGACGGTCCGCACCCCCGGCTCCAAGAGCATCACCAACCGGGCGCTGGTCTGCGCGGCGCTGTCGCGCGGCACGAGCACGCTGACGGGGGTCCTCGACAGCCAGGATACCCGCGTCATGGCGGCCGGCCTGACGGCGCTGGGGATCGCGCTGGAGCCCGATTGGCCGGCCGACCGGATCGTCGTGCACGGCAGCGGTGGCCGGATCCCCACGACGGTGGCGACGCTCGACTGCGCCGCCAGCGGCACGACGATGCGGTTCCTGGCCGCCGTCTGCGGGCTCGGGTCGGGCTCGTACCGCCTCGACGGGACCGCACGGATGCGGAAACGCCCGATCGGCGATTTGCTCGCGGCCCTCCGCCGGCTCGGGGTCGAGGCCACTGCGGAGAGCCCGGGGGAGTGCCCGCCGGTCGTGATCCGCTCGACCGGTTTGGCGGGGGGCGCGACGGTCGTCGACGGGGGCACGTCGAGCCAGTTCGCCAGCGGCCTGGCGATGGCCGGCCCCTGCATGCCGCGTGGGCTCGACCTCGAGTTCGCCGGCACGCTCGTCTCGACGCCGTACCTCGAGATGACGCGTTGCGTGATGGAGGCGTTCGGCGCGACGTGCACCGTGACCGGACCGCGGAGCTGGCGGATCGAGCCGGGCGGCTACGCGGCGCGCCGCTACGCGATCGAGCCCGACGCTTCGGCCGCCAGCTACTTCCTCGCGGCCGCGGCGCTGACCGGCGGGGCAGTGACGGTCGCCGGCCTGGGGCCCGACGGCCTCCAGGGGGACGTGGCGTTCGCCGACGCCCTCGGGCGGATGGGCTGCCGGGTGACCCACGACGCCGCCGGGGTGACGGTCGCCGGGCGGGCGACGCGCGGCATCGACATCGACATGAACGCGATCAGCGACACCGTCCCGACGCTGGCCGTCGTCGCCCTGTTCGCCGACGGACCGACGACGATCCGCAACGTCGCCCACGTCCGCGACAAGGAGACCGACCGGATCGGCGACCTCGTCCGTGAGCTGGCCCGGCTCGGTGCCGACGTCAGCGAGCATGCCGACGGCCTCACGATCCGCCCCCGCCCCCTCCACGGCGCGGTCGTCGAGACGTACGACGATCACCGGATGGCGATGAGCCTGGCGCTGGCCGGGTTGACCACCGCCGGCGTCGTGATCGCCGACCCCGGCTGCGTCGCCAAGACGTTTCCCGGCTACTGGCGGGCGCTGGCGCGGCTGGCGCGGCTCGACACCGCCGCCTGGCCCGAGGTGGCGACGGCAACGCCGGGCGAATGAGCGCGCGGTCTGTGCCGCGGGCGCGAGCACTCCGCCGCCCGTCGGGCGCGACCGGCACCGCGGTCAGCCGCGGCGCCGCTCAGGAATGCAGCGGCGCATCGAGGTCGGCGTCGTGCCCGTGGTGGGCCACGGCCTGGCCGGCGCGCTGGAGTACCGACTCGACGCGCTCGAGCAGGGGGTCGACCGACCGGCCGTCGCCGTCGTGGCAGCAGCCTGTGGCGGCGGCGGCATGACGGCGGGTCGCCGGGTCGGTGGCGAGGAACTTGCCGCCGCAGTGCTGGCAGAAGACCTGCTTGCCCAGCAGGCTGACGCGGATGCGGAGCAACCGGCTGCACACGGGGCAGCGCTGGAGATAGGACACG
Source organism: Planctomycetota bacterium (assembly GCA_016872555.1). Classification (NCBI taxonomy): domain Bacteria; kingdom Pseudomonadati; phylum Planctomycetota; species Planctomycetota bacterium. Next base: position 17,256 of record VGZO01000049.1, on the reverse strand, counting down.
TTGTGCATGAAAAAAGCCTCCCGGACGGATCCATCCAGACAGGCCCGATCCCCCGAAACTGCCCGACATCTTAGGGCGGCGCCCGGGCGGTGACAATCGCAGCCGTCGCGACGGGTAGCATGGCGAAGCCGTCTCCGTGCCCTCCCCGACGCTCAGGTCATGCCGCGCTCCTGGTACACGCCGCTGGTGGTGGTTTTCTGGTGCATCGCCACCGGCTGGCTGGTCGTCGACAAGATCCTCCCCACCCTCCGCAGCCGGCCTCCGGCGACCTACCGGGCGCTGCACGCCGTCGGCGGTGACTATCCCCCGGTGGCCTGGAACGTCCGCTGGGACGACCGGCCGATCGGCACCGCGGTCTCCCGGTCCACGCTGCTCCCGGCGGGTGGCCTGGCGGTCGACAGCGCGCTTGTCCTCCAGCGCGTGCCGCTGGCCGACGTCGTGCCGCCGTGGCTCCGCGCGATCGTCGAGCAGGGCCTGCCGGCGGCACGGCAATTCGCGCTCGACGCCCGCGGCCGGACGTCGATCGACGCGCGCGGCCGGCTCGAGGGGTTTCGCACCACCGTCGTCCTCCCCGACTCGGGCGAGACGTTCCTCGTCGACGGCACCGTCGCCGATGGCACGCTGCGTGTCGCGCTCGAGGCCGGCGCGTTCCGCTACGAGACGAGCCGGCCGATCCCCGAGTCGCTGCTCCTCGCCGACGAGCTGGCACCGCACGCCAGCCTCCCGGGGCTCTCGGTAGGGCAGCGCTGGACGGCGCCGGTGTTCAATCCGCTGCGCGGCGGATCGGCCGCGGTGGCGCTGCTCGACGTCCACGTCGAGCGCGAGACGATGCTCTACGCCGACGGCCAGCCGGTGACCACCCGGCTGGTGACGTTTGCCGACGAGTCGGCCCCGGGCCTGCCGCCGCGGCTGCGGCTGTGGGTCGACCGCGCCGGCCGCGTCCTCCGTCAGGAGGCGATGCTCGGCAGTGCCGTGATCGCCTTCCAGCGCCGTTCCGACGCCGACGCCGTGCTCCTCGCCGAGCAGCTCGCCGGCACCGTCGCCGCCCCGTCCGGGGCCCCTTCCCGATGATCGAGTTCTCCGCCGTCAGCCGCAGCTACGGCCACAAGCCGGCCGTGGCCGACCTCGACCTGACGATCCCCGCCGGCGAACTGTTCGCGCTGCTCGGGCCCAACGGCGCCGGCAAGACGACGACGATCCGGATGCTCGTCGGCCTGCTCGCGCCGTCCCGGGGCTCGATCCGCGTCCGCGGCCACGACGTCGTCGCCGACCCGCGCGCCGCCCACCTCCACCTCGGCTACGTCCCCGACGAGCCGACGCTCTACGAGAAGCTCACCGGTCGCGAGTTCCTGTGGTTCATCGCCGACATGTTCGGCATGCCGCGGTCAGCCGCGGCCGCGGCGATCGAGGCGCAGATCGCCACGTTCGAACTCGGCGCGTTCGTCGACGACCTCGCCGAGAGCTATTCGCTGGGGATGCGGCAGCGGCTGGTGTTCGCGGCGGCGCTGGTCCACGACCCGGCCGTCCTCGTCCTCGACGAGCCGATGGTCGGCCTCGATCCGCGGAGCATGCGGATCGTCAAGGACATGCTCCGCCAGCGCGTCGGCCGCGGGATGACGGTCTTCATGTCGACCCATCTCCTCGCCCTCGCCGAGGAGCTCGCCGACCGCCTCGGGATCATGGTCCACGGCCGCCTCCGCTTCCTCGGCACCGTCGCCGACCTGCGCCGGCAGGTGGCCGGATCGGGCGCCGCGGGGCTCGAGCAGTTGTACCTCGAGCTCACCGACCAGGTCGGTGCCGCCGGGGACCCGCACCCCGCGGAGACCGACCGATGAGCGATCCGTCTCCTCGGTGCCGGCCGCTCGACGAGGCCGCCGAGGCGCGCCTCTTCTGGCGGCTGCGCTTCCTCTCGGCCTGGGCCACGCTCCGCGGCATGCTGCGGACGGCACGGCTGCGGCTGGCGCTGGTGGCTTTGCTCAGCGCGATCTTCTGGGCGACGCTGTTCGCCCTGTTCCGCGAGGCGTTCGCGTTCCTCGATTCGGCCCAGCTGGTCGTCGCCCCGCTGCTGTTCAACAGCTTCTTCTCGACGCTGATGCTGATGGTGGTGTTCTCCACCGGCATCCTCGCCTACGCCGGGCTGTACACGTCGCGCGAGGCCCGACTCCTGCTCACGCTGCCGGCGCGTCCGGAGGCGGTGTTCACGCACATCTTCCGGGAAGCGCTGTGGTTCGCCGGCTGGGGGTTCATCCTCCTCGGCAGCCCGCTGCTGGCGGCCTTCGGGCAGGTTCGCGGGGCGGGTCCGGCCTACTACCTCCTCCTCCTCCCCTTCATGGTGTCGTTCATCGCCATCCCGGCGACGATCGGGGCGATGCTCGCGCTTTTGATCGTCGCTTGGCTGCCGCGCTACCGCCTCCAGGCGACCGCCGGGGCGGCCGTGGCGATCGCCGCGGGGCTTGGGTGGCTGGCGTGGTCGGCACTGGCCACTCCGGGGGCCGACTCGCTCACGGTGCCGTGGTTCGAGCAGGTGCTCGCCCGCCTCGAGGTCTCCCAGCAACGCCTGCTGCCGAGCTGGTGGCTGTCGAGCGGGCTCCTCGAGGCCGCCGCCGCCCACGGCCCGGGAGCGCCGGCGACGCTCGCCGAATCGGCGCGGTTCCTCGCCGTGCTCGTCGCCAACGCGCTGGCGCTGTCGGTCGCCGCCGCGGCGCTGGCGCGCCGGCTGTACCGCACCGGCTACAGCCGGCTCTCGGCCGAGATCCCCACCAAGCGGCCGCCGCGCGCGCGGCGCCTCGACACGCTCCTGGCGGGGCGCGGCGAGCGCGCCGCGGCACCGGTCTGGCTCCTGCTCCTCAAGGACATCCGCCTCTTCCGGCGCGACGTCACGCAGTGGTCGCAGCTGGCGGCGTTCGTCGTCCTGCTGGGCTTCTACTGCCTGTCGATGCGCGCCTTCCACTACAGCGGCTCCTACGCCCCCGTGGTCGGATTCCTCAACCTCTCCGCGATCGGGTTGGTGCTGTCGACATTCACGACGAAATTCGTGTTTCCGCTGGTCAGCCTCGAGGGGAGGCGGTTCTGGATCCTCGGGCTCCTGCCGGTGCGGCGCGACGAGATCCTGTGGTCGAAATTCGTGCTCGCGGCGGCGGGCACGGTCGTGCCGTGCGTGGCGCTGGTCCTCACCAGCGACGCGATGCTCCGCCTCCCGGCCTGGGTGGCGGGTGTCCACGCCGTGGCCGCCGTCGGCATGTGCCTCGGCTTGTCGGGGATCGCCGTCGGCCTGGGGGCGTGGATGCCAAACCTCCGCGAGTCGTCGGCCGCCAAGATCGCCGCCGGGTTCGGCGGGACGCTGGCGCTGGTCCTCGGGGCGCTGCTGGTGGTGGTCGTCGTCCTCGCCACCGCGGTGCCGACGCAGCTGGCGATCCTCGCCAGCCATGGCCAGCTGGCCGGCGGCGGCTGGGTGGGGATCCTGCAGCGCCTCGGCACCTGGCCCGGAGTGGCGGCCGGGGTCACGGTCGCCGTCGCCGTGTCGGCGGCCGCGGCAGCGATCCCGATGGCGCTGGGGTTCGACGCCTTCCGGCGCCTCGAGCCCTGATCCCCCCTGCCTCACCGGTCCCGCCCCCTCCGTCGAGCCTGCGCAGTGGCTTTTTCGGACGTTCTGCGCGCGGATTCGCCGGGCGAACCGCCTGCCCCTCCGGCAGTTACCCGGACCAGGGATCTGCGGTTATCTCCCCGGACCACACCGCCTATCCTCACCCGAGCCATGGTCGACCGTTCCCCTTCCGCCGTGCCCGTCAGCCGCTCGTCGCAGCGGACCGATCATGCCGGCCCGTCCGACCGGCGTGGGCTGAGGATCGGCGCGGTGTCGTATCTCAACACCAAGCCGCTCATCCCCGGCCTCGCCGGGGCGGGGATCGACCTGGTCCTCGACCTGCCCAGCCGGCTGGCCGACGGCCTCGCCGCCGGCGCCTACGACGTCGCCCTGATCCCGTCGATCGAGCTGTTCCGCGGGGCCGGTGAACGGGTGGTCTCCGACGCCTGCATCGGCTGCCACGGGCCGGTGATGAGCGTGAAGCTGTTCTTCCGCCGCTCTCCGGCCCACGTGCGGACGCTGGCGATCGACGAGGGCTCGCGGACGAGCGTCGCCCTTGCCCGGATCATCCTCGCCGAGCGCTACGGAGTCCGGCCGGAACTGGAAATCCTGCCGATCGGCGGCCGTCTGTCCGACACGAATGCCGACGCCGTCCTGCTGATCGGCGACCGGGCTCTCGATGGCCGCGTGCTCGGCGAGCGCGGCGACGTGGGGGGCCCCGCGGGGGCGTTCTGCCTCGTGCAGGATCTCGGCGACGAGTGGTGCCGGTGGACCGGGCTGCCGTTCGTGTTCGCCGTCTGGGTGGCCCGTGCCGGTCTCGACGACGCGACCGTGGCGACCCTCGAGACGGCCCTCGGGTCGGCCCGCGACCGCGGCCGGCGGGGCCTGGCGGCGATCGCCGCGGCCGAAGCGGCCGGCCACGGGCTGACCGTCGAGCAATGCCTCGGCTACCTGCGTGACAACCTGCACTACGACCTCGGTCCGCGCGAGCGCGAGGCGCTGGCGCTGTTCCACGGCAAGGCGTCCGCGCTCGGGCTGTGCCCGGCCCCGGTGGCCCGGTCCCGTACGCCCCGACCGGCACTGCGATGACGACGGTGCGGTGGCCGATGCGCGGGGTCGCGACCGCTCCGGCGGCGCCGTGAGGAGGAAGAGAATGAACCGTTCGATCGACGAGATCCTCTCCGCGGTCGTGGCCGGCGAGAGGCTTGCCGCCGACGACGCGGTCCGCCTTCTCGAATCGAATCGGCTGGCGGCGATCGGCCGCGCGGCCCACGCGGTATCACGTCGGCTTCATCCGGAGCCGTACCGGACCTACAACATCGACCGCAACATCAACTACACCAACGTCTGCACCGCGGTCTGCGACTTCTGCGCGTTCTACCGGCCGCCGAAGCACGCCGAGGGCTACGTGCTCGACCGCGACGTGCTCCTCGCCAAGATCGGCGAGACGGTGGCGCTCGGCGGCGACCAGATCCTCCTCCAGGGCGGCCTCCATCCGACGCTGCCGCTGGAGTGGTACGAGGAGATGCTCCAGGACATCAAGGCCCGCTACCCAGCCGTCAACGTCCACGGCTTCTCCCCCCCCGAGATCCACCATTTCACGAAAGTCGCGAAGCGGCCGCTCGGCGAGGTCCTCGAGCGCCTTGCCCGCGCCGGCCTCGGTTCGCTTCCCGGTGGCGGCGGCGAGATCCTCGTCGACCGCGTCCGCAAGGCGATGACGCGCGGCAAGGTGCTCACCGACGACTGGCTCGACGTCCACCGCCAGTGGCACCGGCTCGGCGGGCGGAGTACGGCGACGATGATGTTCGGCCATATCGAGACGCTCGCCGAGCGCGTCGAACACCTCGAGCGCGTCCGCGAGCTCCAGGACGAGACCGGCGGGTTCACGGCGTTCATCTGCTGGTCGTTCCAGCCGGAGAACACCGAGATGGTCGAGATCCCGCCGGCCGGGCCATTTGAGTACCTGAAGACGCAGGCGGTCGCCCGGCTGTATCTCGACAACGTCCCCAACATCCAGTCGAGTTGGGTCACGCAGGGGCGCGAGATCGGCCAGCTCGCCCTGCTCTACGGTGCCAACGACATGGGCAGCCTGATGATCGAGGAAAACGTCGTCAGCGCCGCCGGCACCGTCCACCACCTCACGCTCGAGCAGATCCGCTCGGCGATCTCGGAGCTAGGCTGGATCCCGCGCCGCCGCAACGTGTTCTACGAGCTGTTCGAAGACGACGGGCCGGCGGTGGTGCCGTCGCTCCCCGTCCTCCAGTCGGTCCCGTGACCGGAGTCGTGGCGCCCCGGTCGGCGATCCTCCGCGCCCGCTGGCTGATCCCCGTCGCCGGCCGAGTACTCGACGGCGGCTGGCTGCGGATCGAGCGCGGGCGCGTCCGCGCCCTCGGCAGCGGCCCGCCGCCGGGCCCGGCGACCGATCTCGGCGACGTCGTCGTCGTGCCGGGACTCGTCAACGCCCACACGCACCTCGAGTTCTCGCTCCTGCCGCGGCCGCTCCCCGGCGACGGCGGCCTGCCGGCGTGGATCGCGCGGCTGGTCGCCCTCCGCCGTGCGGAGGGAAGCGATCCGGCCGCCCGCGGCAGGGCGATCGCCGCCGGCCTGGCCGAGAGCCTCGCCGCCGGCGTCACGGCGATCGGCGAGATCGCGACGGCGCCGATGCCGGAGGGATTGCCTGCCGCCAGGCCGCGCCTCCGCGTCTACCGCGAGTGCCTCGGCCTGGCGCCGGCGGCAGCGTCGCGTGCCGCCGCGCTCGAGCGCGAGGGGTTTGTCGTCGGCGCGCGGTGTCTTCCCGGTATCTCCCCCCACGCCCCCTATTCGGTCGCCGCACCGCTCGGCCGGCGGCTCGTGGCGATCGCACGGCGCCGCCGGCTTCCCGTGGCGATGCACCTGGCCGAGGCCGAGGAGGAAGCGGGGTTCCTCGAGACCGGCACCGGGCCGTTCCGCACGCTGCTCGACGGACTCGGCGCCTGGCCCGCGCCGCCGCCGGATCTCCTTCCCGTCGCCGACTGGCTCACGCTCCTCGCCCGGGCGCCGCGCGGGCTGGTGATCCACGCCACGTTCGTCGCCGCCGGCTCGGCTCCCCTCGACAGGCTCGCGCGCCACCGCGACCGGCTCGCCGTCGCCGTCTGCCCGCGCACGGCACGGCTGCTGTCGGGGCGCGATCCGCCGCTGGCCGCGCTCCGCGCCGCCGGCGTGCGCGTCGCGCTGGGAACCGACGGCCGCGGGTCGAGCCCCGATCTCGACCCCCGCGGCGAGTGCCGTGCGCTGGTGGACGCCGGCCTTGCGACACCGGCCGAGGCGCTGGCGATGGCGACGACCGACGCCGCCTGGGGGATCGGCCTCGAGCACGTCAGCGGCCGCCTCGCCCCGGGCCGCCCCGCCGATCTGGCGGTGATCGCCACCGGTCGGACCGCAGACCCCCACGCGGCGCTCCTCGATCCGGCGGCCCGGGTCACCGCCACGCTCCTCTCCGGCGCGGCCGTCCACGGCCGGCTGCCGGCGTGACGGCGCGCCGGCACTCCGGCCTACAGCCGGCAGTTGGCGATCTGCGTCTCGATGATCGCCGAGGCGCCGATCGCCTCGAGGCGCTCCATGATCGCGTGGACCTCGCCGCGGCGGACCATCGCGCGGACGGCGCACCAGTCGGGGTCCTCCAGCGCGCTGATCGTCGGCGAGTTGAAGCCCGGCGTGATCCGCTCGGCCTCGGCGAGGCAGCGCCGCGGGACGTTGTATTCCAGGAGCGAGTAGCTCCTGGCGATGACGATCCCCTCGAGTCGCCGCACGATCCGGTCGGCAAGCGCGCCGTCAGGCAGCCCCGGCCGCTGCACGAGCACCGTCTGGTAGCGCCCCAGCTCGGCGACGACGCGCAGCCGGTTGGCCGACAGCGTGCTGCCGGTCTCGACGAGATCGACGATCGCGTCGGCGATCCCGAGCTGGATCATGATCTCGACGCTGCCCGAGAGCTCGACGAGCCGGCAGGCGACGTGGCGCTCGGCCAGCCATCGCGACGTGACCTGCGGGAAGCTCGTCGCGACCCGGGCACCGGCGAGGTCGGCGACCTCGCGGACCGGCCCGTCGTCGGCCACGCACAGCGCGAGGCGGCAGGAGCCGATGCCGAGGTCGAGGCGGTGGACGAGCGCGCGGCCGCTCTCGGCGACGAGATCGGCGCCCGTGATCCCGAGGTCGATCGCCCCCTCGGCGACGAGGACCGGGATGTCGTCGGTGCGGAGGAAGATCACCTCCACCGGCAGGTCGCGGCACCGCGCGAACAGGCTCCGCTCGCTGCGCCGGTAGCTCACGCCGGCGGCGCCGAGCAGCTCGGTGGTGATGTCGGCGAGGCGCCCCTTGCTCGGCACCCCGAGGCGGAGGATGTCGGGCTCCGGTCCGGCGGCGGTCATCGCGCTGCCTCCCCGCGCGGCGCTTCACCGCCGCGGGCGGCCTTCTCGTCGAGCCCGGAGATTCCGAACCGCCGCGCCAGTTCTGCCTCGACCGCGCCGAGCGTCACGTCGCGGGCAGCCAGCAGGACCAGCAGGTGGTAGACGAGATCAGCGGCCTCGGCGACGACCCGGTCGGCCGGCTCGGCAGCGGCGGCGGCCACGACCTCGGCGGCCTCCTCGGTGACTTTCGCCCCGCAGGCCGCCACGCCACCGGCGAGCAGCCGAGCGGTGTAGGATCGGTCGGGAGAGGTGCCGCGGCGCGCGGCGATCACCCCTTCGAGTCGGCCGAGCACCCCCGTCTCCCCAGTCATCGCCGCGCTCCACGGGCAGCCGACCGCCGCGGCGCCATGGGCCGCGCGGCCGAAACCGTCGTCGCGTTTCCGCTCTCCATCGCCATGCCCGTCCAGCCGGTCGCCGACGCCGCTCCGGACCCTCCCGGAGAGCCCCGGAGTCTACCACGCAGCGGTCGTGGGGGCGTTGCGGCGCTGCTCGCCGAGGATTGCCTGTGCCTCGCCGGGCCGACGGCGGCCGGCAAGTCGGCGCTTGCCGTCGCCCTCGCCGAGCGGATCGGCGCCGAGATCGTCAGCGCCGACTCGATGGCGATCTACACCGGCCTCGACATTGGCACCGCCAAGCCGTCGCTCGAGCAGCGCGCCCGGGTGCCCCACCACCTCGTCGACATCGTCTCCCCCGCCGCCGCGGCGAGCGTCGCCGACTGGCTCTCCGCCGCGGCGGCGGCCTTCGCCGACATCCGCCGCCGCGGCCGCCGGATCCTCGTCTGCGGTGGGACGCCGCTGTATCTCAAGGCGCTCCGCGACGGCCTCGACGAACTGCCGGCGGCCGACGCCGCGACCCGGGCGCGGCTCGAGGACGAGGCCGACCGGCTCGGGCTGCCGGTGCTCCACGCCCGATTGGCCGCCGCCGATCCCCAGGCCGCAGGGCGCGTCCACCCCGCCGACCGGCGCCGCATCGTCCGGGCACTCGAGATCGTCGCCGCCGGTGGGCGCGCCGGGACCGGCTGGCAGCGCTCGGGCCCCAGCCCGTGGGGCGACCGCCTGCTGGTGATCGACCGGCCGCGGCGGCTGCTCGCCGAGCGGATCGAGCGGCGCGTCGACGCGATGTTTGCCGCCGGACTGCTCGACGAGGTCCGCGGCGTCGTCGCTTCCGGCGGCATCGGCCCCACCGCCCGGCAGGCGGCCGGCTACGCCGAGTGCCTCGCCTTCCTCGCCGGCCAGGGCACGCTCGCCGACGCCGTGGCCCGCACCAAGCAGCGCACGCGGCAGCTCGCCAAGCGGCAACTCACCTGGCTGCGGAGCTTCCCCGAGGCGATCTGGATCAGCGCCTGACCCCCACGGCCTGCTCGAGGAGGGCGATCCACGCCCCGACATAGTGGCCGTGGTCGTGGAACGTGCGCCCGCTGACGAGGTTGCCGTCGATCACGCACGGGGCGTCGACGAAGATCCCGCCGGCGACCTCGAGATCGAACCGGCACTTGGGGACCGTCGCCATCCGCCGTCCCTTCACGCAGCCGGCGTAGGCGGGGATCTCGACGCCGTGGCAGACGCTCGCCACCGGCTTGCCGGCGGCGAAGAAATGCCGGGTGATCCGGACGAGGTCCTCGTCGTAGCGGATGTATTCCGGTGCCCGGCCGCCACTGAAGAAGATCCCCGCATGGTCCTCGGGCCGGACGTCGGCGAAGGCCGCATCGGCGGTGATCTGGTACCCCTCCCACTCGCGCGTGATCGTCCACCCCGGGCGGACCTCGTGGAGCACCATCTGGTACGTGCGGCGCTCCGGGCCGATCACCACCGGCTCGAACCCCGCCTCCCGGAGACGGTACAGCGGGTAGAGGGTATCGACCGTCTCGCTGGCGTCGCCGACGACGATCAGAACGCGGCCACGGGAACTGCCCATCGTTGTTCGACCCTCGGAGGACGTGGGGAGCGAGCACCCCGATCTGCCCAAGCTAGCACGACCACGCTAGCACCTGATCTGGTGACAGCAGAGGGGCCGAGGCACAAAATCGCCGGAGCGGCTTGCCTTCCCGCCGGCGGTCAATAGTTTCTGGCCCCATCGTGGTCGTCGCCGTCCCCCGCGGGGCGACGCCGGCCGCGACGGCTCGAACGATGGAATTGGCCCTGCTGCCCCGTGGGTGGCGGGCCCGGTGCCCGGATGGCACCGTCCGCCGCGGGCCTCGTGGGGGAACGACGACCCAACGCGTTAGGGATGACGCTCGCATGGTCAACCAGACTCCGCGCCCCCGGCAGCCCGCTGCCGCCGGGGACCGCTGTGCGAACGCTCTCCGACGCCGGCGTGCGTCCTCCCCGGAGGCCACGGCTGTCGGCTGAACCATCCACACGCAAGGGGCCGGGGGTCATCTCGACCACCGCGTCGGTCGTCCCGCTTCGCTCGTCGCGCCGAGACCGTTCGTCGTGGCGACGCCATCGGAGGAACGCATGGCTGTCAAACCCCTCATCGGCATCAACGCCGACTACCGTCCCAGCCGCAAGGAGCACGCGGCGCTGTCGTTCGTGGCCGCCGGCTACTACGACGGCATCATCGCCTCGGGCGGAGTTCCGGTGATCCTGCCCCCGGTGGCCGACGAAGGGGATCTGGTCCGTCTCCTCGACCTCCTCGACGGCGTCATCCTTGTCGGCGGTGCCGACATCGACCCGCGGCGCGACGGCTTCATGCCCCATCCGGCGACGCGCCCGATGGATTCCCGGCGCGAGGACTTCGACCGGCTGCTGACCAGACACGTCTACCAGCGCCACATGCCGGTGCTCGCCATCGGCGGCGGGATGCAACTCCTCAACGTCACTGCCGGAGGGACGCTGTTTTTCCACATCCCCGAGGATCTCCCCAAGGCGATCCCCCACCGCGATCCGCTCGACGCCGCCCACCGCCACGCCCTGTTGGTCGAGCGCGGCAGCGCCATGGAGCGCGTGTATGGCGACGGCGAGATCCGCGTCAACAGCATGCACCACATGGCGATCGACGACGTCGCCGACTCGTTCCGTGTCACCGCCCGGGCCCCCGACGGCGTCGTCGAGGCGATCGAGAGCGTGGTCGAGAACTGGGTCGCGATCGGCACGCAGTTCCACCCCGAGGCAGAGACGGCCTCGGCCCTCGACGTGAAGATCTTCGAGGAGTTCGTGATCGGGATCACGGGCGAGGTGCCCGAGGTCAAGCTGGTCGCCTGACGACGCGCCACACCTCGACGGCGGGTCCGGCGGCCACCCCTTCCGGCCGCCGGGCCCCCGTCGGCGTGGCGACGAGCCCCGCCGCCGCGGCCGCCGCCGGCCCCGGGTATCATTCAGGGATGGCGATCGAGACCGTCCCGTCATGGGCTCCCACCGAACAGAAACTGCAGGCCGCAGTCGCGCGCCTGGTCGAGGTCGCACATCCGCGGTGGATCATCCTGTTCGGCTCGCGTGCACGCGGCGATGCCGACTCGAAAAGCGACGTCGATCTGCTGGTGGTCAAGCGTCACGTGTTGAATCGGTACACCGAGTCGATCCAACTCGATCGCGCACTTGCCGGCCTCACGATGCCGGTGGAGATCCTCGTCGTCAGTGAGTCGGAGTTCGAGACGCGCGCGACTCAGCCGGGAACCGTCGAGAACGCGGCGCTGCTCGAGGGGCGCGTCTTGTATGGATCGTGACCGCGCCGAGCTGCTGCTCCACAAGGCGAAGCAAGACGAGCTCGCGCTCGAGAAGCTCCTCGACGACCAGGACATCGAGGACGATCTTCTCGGTTTCCACGCCCAGCAGGCAGCGGAAAAGATGCTCAAGGCGCTCCTGGTGCGCCGCGCAGTCGACTACCCGAAGACGCATAACATCCGGGTCCTGATCGAGTTGCTCGCGGCCGATGGCATTGCCATCCCCGGGGAGCTCGCCGAGATCGATACGCTGACGCAGTTCGGAACGACGTTCCGGTACGACACGCTGCCGCCAGCAGGCACGGTCGAGCGCGCGACGTGGCTGTCGTGGATCCGCACACTGCGGCGCTTCATCGAGCCGCTGCTCGGCTGAGCAACGACCGATGTCAGTACGGGCGAGGTGCCCGAGGTCAAGCTGGTCGCCTGACGACGCGCCACACCTCGACGGCGGGTCCGGCGGCCACCCCTTCCGGCCGCCGGGCCCCCGTCGGCGTGGCGACGAGCCCCGCCGCCGCGGCCGCCGCCGGGAATTCCTCGGCCCGCGCACGCCCGGGGTCGGCCACCAGACCGACGCCGTCGGCGGCCAGGAGCGCCGCGATCACGCCCGCCAGCGCCGCCGGATGGTGCTTCTCGTAGAGCACGTCGGCGGCGACGACCAGGTCTTGCGGCGGCAGATCGGCCGGGGGCGAGCGCCAGTCGACGACGCGCGTCTGCAGGCCGCAGACGCCGTTGCGCGCCGCGTTGTAGCGCACCCCCTCGAGCGCCGGCTCCTCGTAGTCGGTGGCGGTGACGGTGAATCCCCGCCGCGCCGCCACCAGCGCCGGCAGCCCGAGGCCGCAGCCCAGCTCGACCAGCCTCCGCCCTGCCCCGTCGAGCAGCGCCAGGTCCTCGGCGAGGACGATCGCCGACTCCCAGACGTCGGCCCAATAAGGGATCCGCTCGTCGTCGGCAAACGCCTCGAGGTCGATGAGTGATTCGAGATCCGGGGGGCGCCACAGCGACCACTCGGTGCCGCGGATGGTGATCCGCCGCTCGACCGGCTCGAAGCGGTCGTAGCCCCGTGGTGCCCGCCCCCGAGCCGGCCGCTCAGCCATCGCCCCTCCCCGCGTCACGCGCCTGCCAACCGCGTCCATCGGCACGTCCGGCACGTCCGGCACGTCCGGCACGTCCGGCACGTCCGGCACGCCCGGCACGCCCGCCACCGCCTGCCCGGTCGGAATCATCGCCGCCTCTCGGCGGCTGTCGCTGCGGTGTGGGAAACTTGGGGGACCGTCTGCCCCCTCGCTGGCTCGCGCCGATGCTCACCGACTACGACCTCCACCTGCTCGCCGAGGGGCGCCACTGGAGAAGCTACGAGAAGCTCGGTGCCCACCGCATCGAGCTCGACGGCATCCGCGGTGTGCGCTTCGCCGTCTGGGCGCCCAACGCCTCGGCGGTGAGCGTGGTCGGCGACTTCAACGGCTGGGACGGCTCCCGCCACGGCATGCTCCTGCGGCTGCCGGGGGGCATCTGGGAGCTGTTCGTGCCCGGCCTCGACGTCGGCACACTGTACAAGTTCCGCGTCACCGGCGCGGAGGGGACCAGCGACCGCTGCGATCCCTACGGCTTCGCCGCCGAACTGCCGCCGCGCACCGCGTCGGTCGTCGCCGATCTCGATCGCCACCGCTGGAACGACGACGCCTGGATGGAAGCCCGCCGCGGCGGCGACCCGCTGTCCGGCCCGGTGTCGATCTACGAGGTCCACCTCGGGAGCTGGCGGCGCCCCGGCGCCGACCCGGGCCGCTGGATGACCTACGCCGAGCTCGAGCGCGAGCTGGTGCCGTACGTCGTCGAGCAGGGATTCACCCACGTCGAGTTCCTCCCCCCCGCCGAGCATCCGCTCACCGCCAGCTGGGGCTACCAGGTGATCGGGATGTTCGCCGCCACGAGCCGCTTCGGCCCTCCCGAGGCGCTGATGGCGCTGATCGACGCCCTCCACCGCGCCGGTATCGGGGTGATCATCGACTGGGTCCCGGCCCACTTCCCGCGCGACGGCCACGGCCTGCGCCGGTTCGACGGCACCGCGCTGTACGAGCACGAGGATCCGCGCCAGGGGGAGCACCCCGACTGGGGCACGCTGATCTTCAACTACGGCCGCCACGAGGTCGCCAACTATCTGGTGTCGAGCGCGCTGTTCTGGCTCGACCAGTACCACGTCGACGGCCTCCGCGTCGACGCCGTGGCCTCGATGCTGTACCTCGACTACAGCCGCCGCGACGGCGAGTGGGAGCCCAACCGCTACGGCGGCCGGGAAAACCTCGAGGCGATCGAGCTCCTCAAATCGTTCAACGTCGAGGTCCACCGCCACCATCCCGGCGTGCTGACGATCGCCGAAGAATCGACCGCCTGGCCGGCGGTCTCGCGCCCCACCTACTGCGGCGGGTTGGGGTTCAGCATGAAGTGGAACATGGGGTGGATGAACGACACCCTCCGCTACATGCGGCACGAGCCGATCCACCGCAAATACCACCACGACGAGCTGACGTTCAGCCTGATCTACGCATTCCACGAAAACTTCGTCCTCCCCTTCTCCCACGACGAAGTCGTCCACGGGAAGGGGTCGATGCTCGGCCAGATGCCCGGCGACCTGTGGCAGAGGTTCGCCAACCTCCGCCTGCTGTACGCCTACCAGTGGTGCCATCCGGGCAAGAAGCTCCTGTTCATGGGGAGCGAGTTCGGGCAGTGGGCCGAGTGGAACCACGACACGAGCCTCGACTGGCATCTCCTCCAGTGGGACACCCACTCGGGGCTGCAGCGCTGCGTGGCCGATCTCAACCGCCTGCTGCGCCGCGAGGGGGCGCTGCACCAGCTCGACTTCGACGGCCGCGGCTTCCAGTGGATCGACTGCCACGACTGGTCGGCCAGCGTGCTGGCGTTTTCGCGCCGCGGCGTCGATCCCGACGACTTCCTCGTGGTGGCCTGCAATTTCACGCCGGTGCCGCGCCCGGGCTACAGGCTCGGCGTGCCGCGCGCGGGCTTCTACGACGAGGTCTTCAACAGCGACTCGGCGTGGTACGGTGGCAGCAATCTCGGCAACGGCGGGGGCCTCGAAGCGCTCGCCGAGCCGAGCCACGGCCACGGCCAGTGCCTCGAGCTGACGCTTCCCCCGCTGGCGGCGGTGGTCCTCAAACCGCGCCGGTGACGGCGAACGCCGCGGTGGCCCTGGCCCGAGCCCGCAGAGCCGACGCTCGAGCCGGAGCCGGGCCTCAACCGCCGTAGGGCACGCGGATCCGCGGGTCGTCGCGGTCGAAGTCCTTCGTATTCCGCGTCACGAGGATGCAGCCCTCGCGGTCGGCGCTGGCCAGGACGATGGCGTCGGGAAGCTTGACGCGAAGCGCTCGCCGCAGGTCGACCGCTCGCCGTGCGACCTCGGCGGTGAGATCGATCCGCCGCATCGATTCGAACAGCGCCTCGGCGGCAAACCGCTCCTCGTCGGTCTCGGCGCCGGCCATCACCTCCATCCACGAGATCACGGAGTAGCAGGCGTCGTCGTAGCGAGCGATCTCGGTGGCGGCGGCATCGACGCCACGGAGAAAATCGATGAGCACGTCGCTGTCGAACAGCGCCCTCATGGCTTCCACTCGTCGCGCAGCCGGCGAATCAGCGCCACGCTGTCGATGCGTTTGCCCTTCCAGGCGCCGAACGCCCGCTCTCGCCCCGGCCGCTGCTCCTCGGCGACATACCGCGCCACCGCCCGGCGCACCGCCTCGGCGCGCGAGATCTTCTGCGACTCGCACAGCGTGGCAAGCGCCCGCACCTGTTCGGCGGTCAGATCGATGATGGTTCTCATGATGACATCATCATTTATCGCTCTGGGAATGTCAATCTGCGAGGCAATGCTGTGAAAAGCTGCGAAAAATCGCTTGAAACTCAAACTATTACGGAACATACTTCATTTTAGTTGGACCAAGATGGAGCTCGTTCCCGAATGGTTGGAGCGTTTCCTCGCCTCCTGGCGATCGACTTGCCCCCCCGGCAGTCGGCGTTTTTATGGGGACCGCGGAAGTCGGGGAAGTCGACGCTCCTGCGGACCGGCTTCCCCGGCAGCCTGTCGTTCGATTTTCTCCAGACCGACCTGGCCCTCGAGATGACCGCCCGGCCGGCGCTCCTCCGGGAGCGGATCCTCGCCCGCCCCGCGGCCGAGCTCGCGCGCCCGATCATTCTCGACGAGGTGCAGAAGGTTCCGGCCGTTCTCGACGAGGTGCAGTGGCTGATCGAGCACCGTGGGCTGCGGTTCCTGCTGTGCGGGTCGAGCGCCCGCCAGCTCAAGCGCGGCCGGGGAAATCTCCTCGGCGGGCGAGCGTGGCGATTCGAGATGGCGGCGCTGGTGACGGCGGAGTTTGCCGCCGCCGGATCGCCGGCAGCGTTCGATCTCCTCCGCGCCCTGAATCATGGCCTCGTTCCGGCCCACTACCTCTCGACCCACCCGCAGCGCTCACTCGCTGCCTACGTCCGCGACTACCTCCAGGAGGAAGTGTTCGCCGAGGGGCTGACGCGCAACGTGCCCGCCTTCGCCCGCTTCTTCGAGGCCGTCGGCTATTCCCACGGCGAGTTGGTCAACTACGCCAACATCGCCCGCGACTGCGGTGTCGATGCGAAGACCGTCAAGGAGTATTTCCAAATCCTCTGCGACACGCTCCTGGGCCGTCTCGTGCCCCCGTACAAGCAGCGTCAGGAACGGCAGGTCATCGGCAAGGCGCCGAAGTTCTATTTCTTCGACGTCGGCGTCGCCGGTGCGATCTCACGGCGTCGGATCGCGGAGCCGCGCGGCGAGCAATTCGGCAGGGCCCTCGAGCATCTGGTCCTCATGGAACTGGCCGCCCACGCGTCGTACCGCGAGTTGGGCTACGGCATCGCCTTCTGGCGGACGAAGGCCGGGGCGGAGGTCGACTTCGTGCTCGGCTCGGGGGAGGTGGCAATCGAGGTGAAGGGCACGTCGCGGGTCGACGATCGCGACCTGCGTTCGCTCGTGGCGTTCGCCGAGATCCATCGCCCGCGGCTGTCGATCGTCGTCTCCAACGAATCGGCCGAGCGCGTGGTGCGCGGCATCCGGATCCTCCCCTGGCGGGCATTCTTCGAGGAGCTGTGGGGCGGGGCGATCATCGGGGGCTGAGGCCGCGGCGATCATCGGCCGTCGCCGCCGGAGCAGACGGCGTGAGCGGCCGAGAGGGGCCGGTCACCTGGTCACACTCGTCGCGCAGGGAGCGATTGGCGAGACACCGAGCGCCCGGGCGACGACTTCCCGCTGCGTCTGCTCGGGCAGCAGGCCGGCGAAGAATGGCCGACACTCCTTCTTCCTGAAGGCCTTCGTCCGTTTCGGCAGCGAGGCCGAGAGGGGCGGAGCGTCGGGATCGGCGCGCCATGCCGGGGCATACATGAAGCCGAGATCGCCATGCTCGCCCTAGGTGAGCTGGCCGACCGTTCGTTCATCCCACCGAACGACGAGCCGCCAGAGCAGGCATCCATCCGCGACAGCTCTCCACCGACGCCTGCTGGGTGAAGAACGCATCCATTTTCGAGAGCGTCCAGCG